>JAYTXB010000705.1:0-1737 GCA_043743205.1 Schlesneria sp. | reverse complement strand
GATGCCCCAGGCTGCTTTGCCGAGGCCCGTTGGGCCGAATCACAGTGGTTTAACGCCACAAGCAGACTCAACTCCCCCCAGAGTCCGCCATTTCTAAGTCGCGCACTTCATTTGTCGATGAACCCGGTGTTTGCTGTTTTTTGATTCTGGAATCAAAAGGGACGATCTCATGTACGAAGAAAACCCGTATGCTGCCCCCGAATCTGTCAGTGGCTTCGCACCGTCGATGACACCGTCCGGTTACCCGATTGATCGCTTCTACGTGGATGGCAATCTCATCATGTGCGGCACACCGGTGGCTCTGCCTGCCATCTGTACTGCAAACAGTTGGGATTTAGTATTCCTGAGAAGATTTCAGGCAGCGAGATCAGCGAGTTTTTGGGTGCTGGCGGCACGGGCAGTGGCGAAGGACGGGAGGAGACGGCGGCCTTCGGGGGTGAGTTGGTAGCGGTGGGTCTTGACGACTTTGGAGACCAGACCATGATCCACGAACAGACGCAACAGTCGTGTGATTCGCCCGGACTGGCGGCGATGTTCGGCTGGATCAGTGGTCTGGCCAAACAGAGCGTCGCGAAGATTACGGTTGCGAAATCCGTTGATCGTGAATTCGCCCTGCAGCAAAATCTTCACCAGTTCAGCATCGATCCCGGACATCGGGTTCAGACCGCGTGATCGGTGTCCGCGACTGATCACGGGGGTTGCCAGACGGTCGGTGATTTCGCCCAGCGGCGTCGCCACATCCACCGACGCCTGGGCCGTCAGGTATCGGTTGTTCGCGGAATGCGAGACTTCACAGCGGCGAGGCAGATCGACGACGCCCTTTCGCAGTCGCAGCCAGCGTTTCGGTACATCCGCTGCTTCGGCTTCCGTATTGCGGAACACTTGGAAGTCCCGTGTATCATTGATGGTGGTTTCGATCCGCAGCACCGAGCCCTGCTTGTCGTACATTTTGATCGAGTTTCGATTCATGCGATGCTTCACGCAGATGCCCTCCGGACGAGTTGTCAGACGGGTTGTGAGTTCGCCCTTAAAGCGGGGATCGACGCCGTCTTTCGGGATGCGAGTCTTGCCGAGAAATCGGAGCACTTGAGGACTGCCGAATGTTGTCATCGAGTGTCGCAGCAGTGAAGGATACAACTCCGCCAACTCCTTCGACGAATTGAACATGACATCGGTTGCGTACTCGGTTTCATCTGCTGACCAGTATGGCTGAAGTCGGTCTTCGAAGTACGGCAGTTCAAGCAGCGGAGGACAGACGTCGCGGACCAGTCCCGTCAGCAGGTCGCCCCAGTGCAGCCAGGGTTGTCCATCCAGCAGCGACTGCGCGAGTTTGATATCATCCACACTTGCCAGACAATTGTCTCGACGCTCGAAACCGATGCCCTGGTTCGTCAACTGTCGGCATAACATCTCGCGACCATTCACGCACACATGAATGGTCAGCGGTAGCCACGACTGAATTCGCACATGACACAACCCCAGCAGCGGATGCAGCAGATACACATACCAGTGCAGACACTTGCGCAGAGCCGCACACAGATCCAGGGTCTTCGTTTTCGGGTTACGAACTATCTCATACGACCGGCACGGTTCGACAGCACTCAAGACACAAACCAGCCCATCCGTCAGCGATTCCCGGCGAATCAACTCCTTCACCAGATCTTCTTTCGAAATCGCAGAACTCTCCAAATAACGAATAGCTCGCCCCCGCGCCGTAGCGTAACTTTCAATCGTTGC
>JAYTXB010000704.1:0-1849 GCA_043743205.1 Schlesneria sp. | reverse complement strand
TCCGGATCCCGTAGCCGAAGGTTACTGCGTCGCCGCGAGGCGGGGTGGGGAGCTACCGGAGGCGAACGACCAGTCCGTAGGATACGAACCCGTTTCGGCCGGGTGCCGCGGCGAGCCGGCGGATTCACGGCGAAGCCCACAGACGGATTGTCCCGCGAGGGAACGCCTTTGCGAAGGCGACGGTAGCCCCGGAGCCGAAGTCGGACCGTGGCGAAGGGGGCGGCACCAGGTGTTTGGGGACGGAATGGTCGGAAGGCGTGGAACGGTAACCGGAGAGACCCGTTCGATCGGGATGTGAGTGCGTCGTTTCGGTAGTTCCGATGGCGTGGGAACATATCGAACGGGAGTCAGAGCGTCCGTAGTAGCGTTGAAGCCGGGTAACGCCGGTGGAGCGAAGGGACGCAGGGAGGGGGAACGCGATGGAAGCATCGGGGGCAAGCCAACCGCCGCCAGTTCCGGAAGCGGGTAAGCGGGGCGGTTTCGATCCAACGCGATGGTGTTGGTCGGAGCCATCGGTGTGGACGGAGCGGATGTTGATTGCGCTCGGAGAGGGCGTGAAAGGGGGAGTTTGGTTCAGCCTGATGGACAAGGTGTTCTCGGAGCGGAACCTGTTGGCCTCGGCCGGGAAGGTCGCGTCGAACGGGGGCGCTGCGGGAGTGGATCACATCGGCACGGAGGAATTCGAGCGCCACCGGGAGTCGAACGTGTCGGGGTTGTCGAAGGCGTTGCGGGAAGGTTCTTACGAACCGAGTGCGATCCGGCGGGTGTTGATCCCGAAGCCGGGGAGCGCGGAGCAGCGACCATTGGGGATCCCGACGGTTCGTGACCGGGTGGTGCAGGGCGCGGTTCGCCACGTGCTGGAGCCGATCTTCGAGAAGGAGTTTGCGGAACGCAGCTACGGCTTTCGGCCCGGGAAGGGTTGCAAGGACGCGTTGCGGGTCGTGGACGCTTTATTGAATGACGGCTGTCATTATGTGGTGGACGTGGACTTGAAGAGTTTCTTCGACACGATCCCGCACGGTCGCTTGATGGATCGATTGCGGGAACGGATCGCGGACGGTCGGGTGCTGAAGCTTGTGGAATCCTTTCTGAAGGCCGGGATCGCATCCGGGTTGGAGGAATGGGAACCGGAGGCGGGAGCCCCGCAGGGCGCGGTGCTGAGTCCGCTGTTGAGCAACGTCTACCTGAATCCCTTGGATCACCTCGCGGTGAGCCGGGGTTGGGAGATGGTGCGTTACGCGGATGATTTTGTGATCCTGTGCCGGGGTCTGCCGGAAGCGGAGCAGGCGTTGGCGGAGGTGCGCCAATGGTGCGAGGCGGAAGGTTTGACGGTGCATCCGGCCAAGACGCGGATCGTGGACGCCCGGGTCGAGGGCTTCGATTTCCTGGGCTACCACTTCGGGATTCGACACGGCCGTTGGTCGCGTTGGCCCCGGGCGAAGAGCCTGGCGAAGTTGAAGGACTCGATCCGGTCGGAGACGAGACGTTCGAACGGTTCGTCGCTGGAGGTGGTGATCCTCCGCGTGAGCCGTTCGCTGCGGGGTTGGTATGCGTATTTCCGGCACAGCCATCGGTGGACGTTCGGAACCTTGGACGGCTGGGTTCGCATGCGGTTGCGGAGTCTTCTGCGTCGGCGTGCGGGCCGTTCGGGTTGCGGCGTCGGACCGGATCATCAGCGTTGGCGGAACTCGTACTTTTCGGATCGCGGGTTGTTCAGCCTGAGTGCGGCCCGCGCGGCAGAGTCGACCCCGTGATGGGTCAGACCCCCGACTGGAGAGCCGGATGCGGGAGACCCGCCAGTCCGGTTCGGAGGGAGGGGTGAGGCGAGAGCCTCATCCCTACCCCTATA
>JAYTXB010000703.1:0-6092 GCA_043743205.1 Schlesneria sp. | reverse complement strand
CATGCCGTAAGGCTGCGGGTTTCCTGCGGCGATCAAGAACCCGCAGCCTTACGGCGTGCGGCTCGCCAAGGCCTCATTCGTGACCGCGCGAGGTATAATTCCGACAGTGATTGATGCGCCGGTCCTAAGTATGCGTCCAGTCCACGAATCCGGTTGGCATGCTTTCCTCAGAGTCTCATCACACGGAATTCCTACAGAACGAATAAGGTCACGGCATGTGGACGCTGGCGCAGTTTGCAGACGATCTCGTTGGCCTAGTTGATCCGCAGTCGAGCGGACTCGGGCCGTCCTATGCCCTGCTCGGCGTGCGAGTCACGTCGCTGTTGTACGCCGCCTTTTGGTGTTGGATGGTCTGGCATTGCCTGAGAACCGAACCCGATCGGATGCTCTGGTTGTGGGTGCTGTTCGTGGTGCAGGGTGTCGGGCCGGTGCTGTACTTCGTGCTGCGTTATCTCCCTTCGACTGAGTTGCGTCCGCCATCATTCCTCCGGCGATGGACGCGCGGTGCCGAGCTAACGCGCCTCGAAACGGCGGCGCTGCGGATCGGCAACCCGCACCAATTCATTCAGTGGGGCGACGCCCTGCGCGAGACCGGTCGTTACGAACAAGCGGCCTCGGCCTACGACAGCGCGTTGAGGAAGGACGCCCGAAACTTGCCCGCCCTGTGGGGCGCGGCTCAGGTCGCCGCGATCCGGAAGCAGCCCGAGTTGGTTCGCGATTGGACTCGCCAGATTTTGGAACAGGATCCGCAATACAAGTTCGGCGACGTGTCACTCGCCCACGGCAAGGCTCTCGTCGAACTGAAGGATCGCCACGCCGCGACCACGCACTTCGAGCAGCATGTCAAACGTTGGCGACAGCCCGAGGCGATCTGGTTGCTGGCCAAACTCCTCGCAGAACAAGGCCAGTCGCAACCCGCCCGCGATCACCTGCAAGCCCTGCTGCTCGACATCAACGGCAGCCCCGCCGCCATCGCCCGCAAACACGGCCGCTGGAAGAGCCGCGCCAAGCAATTGCTGAAATCACTTCCTCACCGCTGATCGGCCGCACATTGCAGCAACACTGGCTCCGGCGCGTTCCCCTGACCACGATGATTGACCGCAGGAATAAATGGCCAGCCAACCGGATCATACGTCCGAGAAAAACTCGTTGCGGCAGATTGGATTGAAAGGATGTTCCCATGCAGAGAAGACAAACGTGGCTGGGCTGTGCTTTGGTGGTCTGTGTTTTGGCGGTGCTGGCTGAACAGCAATCGCCGGTCGAAGGCTGTGCTCCCGCCCCGCATCAGGGTCAGTGGGTCGATATCCGGGACGAGTCGGCGCTCATCATTTGGGATTCGGTGACAAAGACCGAACACTTCATTCGACGGGCGAGCTTCGAGACCACCGCAGACGACTTTGGATTCCTGGTTCTAACTCCGTCTCAACCCGACTTGGGTGAGGCCGATGATCGAGTGTTCGAGTCACTCGGAAGCCGGACATCCCCAAGGCATGTCTATGAAGACCAGATTAAAACCGTGTTGGGGTTTGGTCCCTGGCCGAACCGAAGACCGGGGGCAGCGGCGACAGCAGGTGCGATTCCGAACGCGGCAGTCGAGGTTCTCGATCAGAAGCAAGTTGCAGGCTTCGATGCGGCGGTGCTAAGGGCCGACGATGCACAGGCTCTGGCCGAGTGGCTCGACAAGCACGGTTATGAAGCTCGCCCCGCACTGACCGAATGGTTGAAGTGGTATGTCGAGAACAAGTGGATCATCACGGCCTTCAAAATGACGAGGGGAGAGCGTCCGACGTTCGAGGCCAAGTCTGTACACATGACCTTCCAAACCGACAAGCCCTTCTATCCGTATCGCGAACCGGAAGACATGCGAAGCCTCGACGGACAGGGTTCCCGCGCGCTGCGGGTTTTCGTCCTCTCAGACCAGCGCTACGAGGGGACTCTCGGCAATAGCGGCTCGTGGCCAGCGGAGACGCCGTTCGCCAATGATGTCTCCGACTCCACCCGTTGGATCACCAGTCATCTCCAGTTGGGCGAGACGGAATTCTCGAAGACGCTAGAGAGAGCAACATATCTCACCGAGTTTGAAGACCGTTCCTTTCCGAGACCGGGCACTGACGAAGTCTACTTTCGCCCGTCCACCGACCAATCAACGAAAGAACGCCCACCCATTGTCCACACTCGAACAGTCTTCAAATACTGGCCAGGCCCTCTGCCGGGCTGGTTGTCCGCGCAAGTCGTCGATGCGCTGAAAGTGGCCATACCGGTCGTCGTCGTGTTGGCAATCTATTGGAGGCTTCGCCGTCGAGTAATCTCACGATTCCGTACCGCGAATCAGAACCAGCCTGTTTGCGTCGATGCAGAAGATTGATGTTCGCCGTGACGCGGGTCAGAATCGCCGAGTCGCCAACTCATTCGCTGATGTCTCTCAATGGAACTTTGACCGTGTCTCGTGCTTCTTTGTGCATTTCGTTGTTAATGGTCATCACGTCTATCGCACTCGCCGCGCCGCCTGAACTTCCCGATGGGACCGATGCCGCCACGAAACGGATCGCCACCTTCAAAGTTCCGGAGGGGATGAAGGTCGAATTGTTTGCGGCCGAGCCGAAGCTGGCGTCTCCCGTGGCGATCGGTCTCGACGAGCGGAACCGCGTCTTCGTCGCGGAAGAGTACCGCTTCAACCTCGGTACCGAAGAGAACCGGACGAGGCCGTTTTTGCTCGAAGACGACCTGCAAATCCAGACGCTCGACGACCGACTGAAGATGTACGAGAAACATGCCTCGAAGTTTGAAGGAGGCATGGACTGGTTCCGCAAGGTGGCGGATCAGGTTCGCCTCTTGGAAGACACCGACGGCGATGGCCAAGCGGATCGCTCGACGGTGTTCGCGCCCGACTTCAACGGAACGCTGGATGGTCTGGCGGCGGGAGTCATGGCGACGGATGGTGATGTCTACTTCACGTGCATCCCGAATCTGTGGCGACTGCGCGACACGAACAACGACGGCGTGGCCGATGAGCGGACGATCATTCACACCGGCTTCGGCGTCAACGCGGGGTTCCTCGGTCACGACCTGCATGGTCTTTGCTGGGGACCGGATGGCAAGCTGTACTTCTCGGTCGGCGATCGCGGCTTTCATGTGACGACACGCGAGGGCCAAGTCCTGCACGGCCCGCGCACGGGAGCCGTCTTCCGGTGTTATCCCGACGGCAGCGAACTCGAAGTCGTCATGCGAGGTTTGCGGAATCCGCAGGAAATCGCGTTCGACCAGTTCGGCAACCTCTTCGCCGCCGACAACAACTGCGACAAGGGAGACCATTCGCGTTTGGTTTACGTCCTCGAAGGAGGCGACGCCGGTTGGAACATGGCCTACCAGTCGATCCCCGATCCGTATCTGACGGGACCGTGGCATGCTGAGAAGATGTGGCATCTGGTTGATGGTCGAGGGTTGAAGGTTGAGGGGCTGTCTCTTGTCCCCTCGCCCCCGCCTGTCTTTCAAGGCACGAAAACAGCGGGGGAGAGGGCTAGGGTGAGGGGGCGGAACGGTGAGGACGCTTCCAAAACACAAACAGCCGAAGAAAGAACCCCTCACCCTAACCCTCTCCCCTCCAAGGCGAGGGGCGAGGGGACAGGAATAGAGCCTCAACCATCAACCCTCGACCCTCAACGCCCTCAATGGGTCTTGCCTCCCGTCGGCAAGCTCGGGGCCGGGCCGTCGGGCTTCACGTACTATCCCGGCACCGGTCTGCCGCCTCGGTACGACAACCACTTCTTCCTGTGCAACTACACCGGCAACGGAGGGATTGAATCGTTCGGCATCCAGCCGCGCGGATCCGGGTTTGAAATCGTGGACGAACACGACTTCATGAAGCCCATTTCGGCAACCGATTGCGAGTTCGGGTACGACGGCAAGCTGTACGTCTCCGACTTCGTGAACCTGATCTGGAACGGAGGCTCATCGGGCGGACGCATCTACACGCTGTTCGACACGAAACACGTCAACGATCCCGCGACGAAGCAAACCGCCGAACTCTTCCGCAACGGTTTCAAACAGCTTTCCTCCGAGAAGCTGACAGAGCTACTGAGTCACCCCGACCTGCGAGTCCGTCAGCGGGCACAGTTTGCTCTCGCCGAGCGCGGTCTCGAATCCGTTCGCTTCTTCCAGGCCACGCTGGCCACGTCGAACAACCGCTTCGCCCGGCTGCACGCGTTGTGGGGTTTGGGTCAGCTTGCCGCTCCTGTCCCCTCTCCTCCGTCTGCGGGGGAGAGGGCTAGGGTGAGGGGGCCGAATGGTGAACAGACTTCGCCACCTCAAACAGCCGAAGAAAGAACCCCTCACCCTAACCCTCTCCCCTCCAAGGCGAGGGGCGAGGGGACAGGAAGGGCACGTCAATCGAGTCTCGCCGCCATCACCTCGTCTCTTGACGACAGCGACATCGAGATTCGTGCTCATGCCATCAAGCTGCTTGGTGAACAGCGTCAGATGCCAGCCCTCGATGCGGTGCGAAAGCTGCTTCGCGACCAGAGTTCTCGCGTCCGCCTGTTCACCGCGCTGGCCATCGCACGTGCGAAGCTCGCGGGATTGGTTGACGATCTTGTCGAGTTGCTGCGAGAGAACGACAACGCCGATCCGTGGCTGAGGCATGCGCTGGTCATGGCCCTCAGTCACCGAGCCGACGCGGGTGAGTTGAAGCGTTACGAGACCGACCCCTCTCCTGCGGTGCGGATGGGCGTGCTGTTGGCCTATCGACAGGCACTGACCATCTATACGTCTCCGTGGACGGACCCTCGGAAGACTGCGCCGGAAAGCGGCATCGAGAAAAAAATCATTCAGCGCAATCACCTCGAAGCCAACGAGCGAGTCGGCCGTTTCCTGACCGATGAACGCTGGGAGATCGTGACCGAGGCGGCTCGCGTCAGCAGCGACTTTCACCCGGATTACTCCAACCGTTTTCGACTGGCCGAGATGGCCGGCCGCCTCGCACCGACCGCCGCCGGGCCGCCGCCTGAGGCGCTCGTGCGGCGAGTCCTCCATGCGAATCTCATCATGGGCGATCATGAGTTTCTGACGCGCGTGGTCGATCTGGTCACGTCACCGCATCTGAGCCTCGCGATGCGGCGTGAAGCTCTCGCCACCGTGATGGACTGGGACCAGCCACAAATGCGAGATCGCGTGACCGGCTTCTGGACTTACAGCATCGAACCGAACGGTAGGCAACAAGCCGCAATTGCTCGTGTGTTGCCCGAGCGTGTTCCGACGTTGCTGGCAAATGCCACCCCCGAACTTCAACCCGATATCCTGAAGCTGATCGCAAAGTACAAGCTGCCGACCGACGACGCGGTCTTCGCCGGGTGGGTGAGCGATGCGTCGAAAAGCGTCCTCGCGCGCAGTGCCGCGCTACGATTGCTCGCGACTCGCAAAGCGACACAGCTCGATGATTCATTGGCCACTGCCTTGAAGAGCGACCTCGCACCGTTGCGGGCCGAAGCGCGCGATGTTCTCGCGCTGGTGCGACCTGCGAATGCGATCCCGTTGTTGGACGAATCACTGTCCAACGAGGCGGCGGCGATCTCGGAGCGGCAACGGGCGGTATCGACGCTTGCTACGCTGAAGACCGACGCGGCCGATGCGATCCTCAAAGCATGGGCCGCAAAGCTGCTGGCCGATCAGGTTCCCGAGCCGTTGCAACTCGATGTCCTCGAAGCGGCGACGGCTCGCGATCTGCCGGAGCTCAAACAGGCTGTCGATCAGTTCCGCGCGAAGCTCGCGTCGGGCGATCTGCTCACGCGACACAAAGTCTCGCTGCATGGAGGCGATGTTGAGCGCGGCCGTGAAGTCTTCGTCGGTCATCGCGTCGGGCAGTGCGTTCGCTGTCACACCGTGACCGATCCGACGACGAAGGCCGTCCTTCATGCCGGCGGAACAGCGGGGCCGAACTTGTTTGAAGCGGCCAAACGCCACGATCGCGCGGCGCTGCTGCAATCACTCATCGACCCGAGTGCCAAGATCGCAAAGGGCTACGAAACCGTGACGCTCGTCACGGTGGACGGCAAGACATTCGGCGGCTTGATCCGCAAGGAAGACGCCGACGAAATCGT
>JAYTXB010000702.1:0-3374 GCA_043743205.1 Schlesneria sp. | reverse complement strand
AGGCCCGTCGCCTCACTGCTCGTCACGTCTCTGTCCGAAGGAATTCGCCATGGCCGCCGCCGCCAACAAGCCGGGTGCCGTTCACTACGCACTCATCGTCTTCGTGATGCTGTCGGTGATCTTGGGGATCACGACTTACATGTTTCACCGCGAGTACTCCGACCGCGCGGCCAAGATCACCGAACTGGAAGGCAAAGCCGGAACGCTCAACCAGAACATCAAAAAGCTGGATGACGATGTGCAGGCTCTGAAGATTCAAACCGGCAACAAGTTTGAAGTGGTGCTCGACCCAGCCAACCCCAAAGCGGCGACCTCTGTTGTTGGGGCGGCTCTCGCCGATATGGAACGATTCGGCAAGGACTTCGCGGGAACGACTTATCAGCAGACGTTACAAAAGCTCCGTGAAGCGGTCGATGCTTCCGCGACCGATGTCGCATCAAAAGCGGTCCAAGTGGCGAGCCTTCAGAAAGACTTGAACGATCAACGGGACCGCCTGAACAAACAAGTCGATACGCACCGCGCGGCTCAGGAAAAATCCGAAGCCGATCTGCGAACGACCGTCGCGTCACGCGACGAGAAATTAAACGCGAAGCAGGTCGAGATCGATCGCTTCAAGGCCGAGAACAATCAACTCATCGGCGAGTTGGCCCAGGAAAAAGAGGGACGCGACAAGGATCGCAAGCTCAGCCAGACCACGATCTCGGGACTGGAATCACGCATCGACTACATGCGAGACAAGATCGATATTCTCGAAGGAGTCAGCTTTGAGGTGGCCGATGGTCTCATTCGCCGCGTCGAAAACGCGAGTAACTCCGTTTGGATCGACCTCGGTGAAGCCGACGGCCTCAAGACACGCATGACCTTCAGCGTTTACTCCAAGGAAAGTCAGGGAGTCGGACGGGGTGCCGAAGATGTGAAAGGCAAGATTGAAGTGACGCGTCTGCTCGGCGATCACATGGCGGAAGCACGCATCATCGAGAACGATCTCTACCGACCCATCGTTCCGAACGACCTGATCTACACGCCCATCTGGAGTCCAGGTCTGATCGAGAAATTCGCGCTCGTCGGGACGGTGGATCTCGACAACGATGGCCGCAGCGACCGTGAACAATTCAAACAGCTGCTCGCCGTTTCGGGGGCGACTCTCGACAACGAAATCACCGATGCCGGTGAGCGAATTCCTGCCGACGGCAAAATCACCGTTCACACCAAGTTTCTCGTCCTCGGCGATGTCCCCGATCCCACGACGCTGGTTTCTGAAAAGGAAAAGGCCATCAACAAGCTGATCACCGACCATCAGTCTGAACTCCGTAGAGAAGCCCGCGTCAATGGCGTGCGGATCATCAAGCTCAACGACTTCCTCGCTCACATCGGCTTCCAAAACAAACGACGCCTGTTCAGACCAGGTGAACAACGACCGTTCAACATCAAGGCGGGTACCACCGGTACACAAACCAATGCACCGGCCGGTGATCGTTCGTCCTCAGGCGCGACTTCCGCGCTGTTTGGTAAAAGCAAGTCGGCTGCCCAACAGACCTCGTCCGGTGCACCGAGCAAGGCCTTCGGCAGTGGTAAGTAGACGACTGTTCGTTCTTTAGCGTCGGCGCATCAACAACTGTCGTGATTGGGTGAGCCGGGCGCCGTAAGGCACTCGGCTCACGTCGTTCATCAGATTGATACCGTCAGTTGTTGATGCGCCGTCCTTAATACCTCGCGCCGAGAGCGCATGACGGGCGTTGCTGCACAACGCGAGTGCGAGTCACGGAATGACTCGCCTACTCAGCTCTGTCATTCCCAGGCGGAGATTCTCTCCGTCGAGCACACAGGTCATTTCCCACCGAGCGGGGGCATGGCAACACGCCGAAGCATTCGCAACTGTGTCGGCCCACTCATCTCCCGCGCCGCGACACTCCCCAGTAGGATTTGGCATCGACGGTGATCAGTTCATTGAACGAGCGAACGATTACTTCGCGTCCGTAGTCCAGACCATTGAACAACTCGGCATCACAACCATCGGTCGGGCCTTTCGCCTGAAGCGTGATCCAGACCTGATCGAGTCCGCTCCCCGGCACTTCGCGCACATCGGTCTCGTGGCGGAACTTGACTGACAATGTTCCTCGTTCGGCATCCAGCGGTACTTCCCAACGGGCCTTGTACCCTTCGCATCCAATTCCCAGCGACTGCAATGGGACGGGTTGCCAGAGACGGAAGAACGACCAATCTCCCGGCGTCATCCAGACCGTCCCCTGTGGGATGCTGTTTGCGTAACGGACGGACCAGCGCCGCGGCAAGATCTCAGTCTGAGCATGATGTGCCACATCGCGCACCGCATCGAGCGCTGCTACGAATCCATCACGGATCGTCTCGTATCGGGGATAGCGTTCACCATGATTGCCGAGCCACCCGAAGGCAAACCCGCGCGTCGTTAATCGCACCGCGCGATCGCCCATCACGTTAACCAACTGTCGATCGTCTGACTTCGAGTCGTCTCCAACCGACCGCCACGACCCGAACCACTCCGGCCCAAGTCGTTCGCACAACTGCGTGGCATCGACCTCAAACCGTTCGCGTCCCTCGACGAACTCGACCCCCAGCCAACTCTCCACCAAGGGAGGGTGCGCGTATTCGGGAGCGATCACGTCAGTTCCAGCAACTCGGAAACCGGTTCGTACGGGCAAACTGGTTGGCATGAAAGTCCTCACTCAAAATGAAGTGCGGTCAGGTCTGTCATCAATGTAAGAATGCCATCACCGATGACACCGTGAAATTCTTGGGAACGCATGCAACCTTGCCTCGCAGAGCCGTTGCGGGCGGAAGTCTACTGGTGACAATCGACCTTCGCCACAACCGCCAGCCTCACCCTGACTCGTCACGCACATGGGGCGTTGGTCAGTCAAACAACGCAGGTTACGCAGTCCGCGACGTGATTGCGGACACGTGGTCTTCCGTCAATTCATCAGTCCACAAACACGAACTCGTTGGTGAGCAGCAGAGCCTGTACGAACTGCTGCCATGCGGCGGGGGATGGCTGCGCACCAAGAAACTCGGCGGCGAGTCGTTCCTCCATGACGCTCGGTTCGCGAGCGAAGAGGATGCGAGTCAGATGTTTTACGCGCGACGACGTGTCGGGTTCGCGCGTCTGTTCAGTCCGTTGCACGAGCATCTGCGCCACGGTCTCCACGAGCGGGCCGTTCATCAGATACAAAGCCTGCGGTGAGACCGTCGTCGTGTCGCGCGAGGCACTCGTCGCGGCGAGACTCGGGAAATCGAACACGCTCAATAGACTCGGTGGGTCGAGCCGGTCGAGTGTCGCGTAGAGCGTGCGTCGAGGATGAAAGCCTCCGTCCAACATCGGTCGCGACGGACCACCGAGT
>JAYTXB010000701.1:0-1321 GCA_043743205.1 Schlesneria sp. | reverse complement strand
AGAACTGGCCCGCTTCGATGCTGAAGTTCGGGTTGACGGTATAGGTTGCCAGCAGGTCGAGTTCCTGTCCAACATCGCTGCCGTGACCACCGGGCGCGCCGAATCTCTGGCCCGTGATCGTGTAGAGCGAGTCGTTGGCGTTGGCCAGTTGGATGAAGTGCTGTGCCGCTTGCAGTTGCAGCTTCTTGGTCGGCTTCACGGAGACTCGGTAGTTGATGTCGCTGGTGTTCTGCCGAGCAACGTTGTCGATTAGGCCGAGATAAGCGTGGACCAAACCATAGTGCTGGAAGAACGTCCCTTTTGTGCCATCGGTCGGGTTCCCGTCGCCGGAGGCCCAATCATAGAAGCCCCAGACCGTTGGCTCCCATTTCACCGTCTTCCACGTGTGACCCAAGCCTGCTGTGAAGAACCCGGCTTGCACGCTCTTGTTGTTGTCGTTCCCGAATTGATAGCCACCTTCAATGTCAGTCAGATAGACCCGATCACCCCCATCGGCCGGGATGTTGCCGAGCCAGCGGGTTCCGATCGTGTAACGATCCCCCTTGGGAAAACTGTTCAAGACCGGACCCGGTGCTCCCGGTTCGTAAAAGCCATTCCCACCGGAGAAGAACCGATCGTGGTGATCGTAGAGAAAGAACGTGTCGATCGGATTGTCTTTAATCCCCTTGTACGTTCCCCACGCACCGCCGAAGACGATGTCGCGTTGACGCGAATCGAACTGGTCGTCGTTCTTCAACACACCCAAACCCGGTCCCGCACCGCCACCCGCGCCGAATGTCGCGGTGTTCACCGGGTTCACGAGCCAAGCATCCAAGTCCCACGTCGTGCCGGGGCTGTTGATTCTCAAGCCTTCAAAGTTGCGACGGGTGTTGGCCCAGTCGAGCGGCGAGACCAGCCGCTGTGAACCGAACAACAATTCCTGTCGTCCCGTGCGAAACCAGACGGGCTTGTCGTCGCGTTCGAGAATCTTCAGATCGACGAAGGCGTTTTGCAGATCCCACCGGTTCACGTCGATGCCCGTCGCGGGCAACTCGTTGCCGGTGATCGAAGCGTCGATCATCTCAACGTAGACACGCACCCAGTCGGAGTGCTTGAGATCGAAATAGTTGCGCCAACGGATCAGGTCGTAGGTCGAATGACCACCGGCCCCGAACGGCGCACGCAGGCGGTTCCGCTCGTCCATGTAACGGTGACGGACTTCACCGCCGACGGAGAGCGTCGTGTCTTCCACGATGTCCCACGGCAGAACGTCGCTGAGCGGGATGTTCTTCAACTCTTCACCGATGAGATGCGTGTGTGGCGTCTTCTTGTAACTGAAGTC
>JAYTXB010000700.1:0-14507 GCA_043743205.1 Schlesneria sp. | reverse complement strand
GTAACTCGACCGCTTGGCGACGATGGCGTTGAACAGAGAGAACTTCGCGTAGCCGCGGTCTTGGATGTACAGCCGGTCGGACTCGATCGTCCGTTCGAGCACCGCGCGTTCATCGTGTTCACCGCCGCCGTTCGGTGTGACATCGATCCGCAGCGGCACGTGCCGCTCGACCTCGAAGTGCGTGTGCAACCGCCACTTCACCATCCCCGATCCGGACTTTTGCTTCAGCACCGACGCCGCCATGATCCGTGGCATCGCCGCAATCAACGTCGCATCGACCAGCGTGATCGTCTGCCGAACGTCCCGCAGCCGAGCGTCCTGCACCAGCGGCGGAAGTTGCCCGCCGAGTTCCTGAATGATCTCGACCAATCGCTCGGGATCGAAGAGCGTCGCCGCCTCCGACAGCGACCCCAACGCCGCCCGCCCACACCCCAACCGCGTCTGCACGTTCGCCAGTTCACTGGCCTGCGGCACGGCCCGCAACGACGAGCAAATCGGGTTGAACAAATACAACAACACCCGCGCCGCATACTGGTCGAAATGCAACTCCCAATTTCCCGCCCTGTCGCGATCGCACCCGTCGTCACGCTAACGCTTCAGCAACGGCAGCAACTGGTCGAAATACTTCAGCCCAACAATGTCTGCCTCGCTCAACCCGGCCGGAGCGGCGGGAACCGCAGCGATGACTGTCGATGCGGTGGGTGCTGGCGCGGCCACAGGCTCGGCGGCTGGTGAGGTGTCCATGCGCCACTAATAATCGATCATCTGCCATGCGCAAAAAGCGTGCCGAACAGTGTTGGGTCTCGACCCCATTGATCTGTTCGCAACTCGCCCACGCACCGATCACAACAATGCCGATTTCGACCACGACGGAGGATCGACAGATACCTCACGCGGCGGAGAATGAGGCTCACCCCATTAGCCGGAACGCGCTCGCGTCCGGTTCGAGAGTTCGAGAGACGATTGAATTCCGAACCGGACGCGAGCGCGTTCCGGCTGATCTCTCGACACCTCATTTTCCGCCGCGCGAGGTATAAACCCATGCCTCGCGACCGGCAGTGCCATTCGGGCCAGATGCCTTTTCGGCCACCCGGTCAGCGCTTTGCTGCCGCTTCTCGCGACAACTCCGTTCGTGATAACCGCACGTCATCGACGTCCAGCGTTGCTGTCTGATCGCGATGCGTATGGGCGGAGATGCCGATTTCGAGATTACACAAAATGGCTGAGGGGAACGGGAGGGTCGATCCCCGGGCATCGAGAACGAGTTGCTGGTCCTGCCACACACGGACCCTCCCGTCGTCCACGTGGAGATCGATTGCCGCTGTGACGCAGACCCATTGATCGGTCGGGAACTGGACACGGGAGCTCTGCGGTTGTCGATAACGGGGTTTATGCAAAGCCTTCAGCTCTACTTCAAGAGAGCCATCCTCGCTCAGACAAATACGGGGGCCGGGTGAACTGGTGGTGTAGCTGCATTCGAAGTCGGCGAGCATGGCGGGATATTGCGACCCGACAACGCGATACCACGCCTGGTACCAGAGGATTTCTCCGCCGATGAAGTAGACCAAGCCGCTGCCCAGCGAGGCTTTGGTACAGATCATACTGCCTGGGCAAGGCGGGCAAATGCACCGCAGCCCGAGCTTCCCGGAGTGAGCTGCGATCGCCAGCGGCTCGACGCGGGCATCCTGGAAATCGGCCTCTTGATTGAGAATCTCGTGACGCAATCGGACGTAGTCAGGGATCTTCGGCGCGCGAGGAGTTTGCAGCGTGAGCTCCGACCAGCCGCGTTCTGGCCCGATGAGTTTACGGAGACCAGCAACGCCCTCCGGCAGATCCTCGAACCCCTCGGTCAACGGGACTCGCACCGGAAACTTCTGCGTGCCATCGTCGGTGACCCGCAGGAGAGTCTCCCCCTCGCGAACCCATTGCCGGGCCACCTCAGCGGGATCAAAGACCCGATCGACGACCTCCCACTGGGTATCGGAATGCACGCGGTAGACCACTCCATTTGCCAACTTATGAGGAGCTCCGTTGAACTCGACCGTCATCTCGACTTGGGAATCGGGAAGTGGCGAAACGATCTCCGCATGTCCGCGTTTGAACAGTCCAACGAATAGCAGCCCGACAAAAGCGATGAGGAGGCCACCCATCACACGGCGAGATAGAAGCGCCTTTCGCACAATCAGGTGTCCTTTCCATCCGTCTGAACGCTTTCATGAGATGCAGAGATTACCTGTCCGATTTCCAACAGGTTTCAACCCGACTCTCATGCCTCTGCATTTGTTCGCTAGCCCTTAAACAAGCGACCGTTGGCGTGCGGTTATGTGGACTTTGGTCTTGAGTTCCCAAGCTCCGGCTTGGGAACGCCGATTCCCGCTTCGCCAAGTACAGTCGCCACATGCGCCAGTGCAAATTTCAAGTAGCACAGTCGGAACTCGACTTTCTGATTCCTTCCAGAGGTTGCCGCAAGGCCCGCTTCATGAGTCTGGAGAAGTTCGTCGGCGGTGGACGCCGGACCTTGCAAGTTCTCGAACGCCTCTCGTCCGTGGTTTCACCACACGTTCACCGCGAACGTCTCGAACAAAAACAGGCATGGCCGCGAGGCACTGACCGAGTGGACCTCCTAGCCGATGGCCATCGACACCGCCCCACGCGCCGTTCGCGGTGGAATCACCCTTCGAGACATCGTTGCGTCGAGCAACCCAACGGCCAACACCTCCACAAACGTCCACCGAACAACTGCAGTTCGATCTGCTGGAGTTCGTCTCCAGCGAGGTCGCACAACTCCAACTCGGCGAATGACTGCCGCTGATGACCGAGGTCATCGAGCCCTGCTTCGGTCGGTTGAAACTCCTCGAAGGCGACCAACAACAACGCAGCGTGAGTTCACTGCTGCTGAGCTTAGAACGCGGGTCGAAACTTGGACAACTTTCCCGCTAGCCGAAGCCCTCGACTGAACTCCTCTGAAGGTCGTCAAAAACACGGCGCAAAACCTCCTCGGCCTCACCCACCACACCCAACTCTGATGGGCCTGCGCCAACACTCAATACCGAAACAAATCCCGGAAGAACGATCCGTGATGTCCAGACCAGGTTTTCTCCACCCCGGACTGGCCCTGCTTGTGATCTGAGTCCTACGCAAATCTTGCGGCATAGATCGGTGGTAGGTGAACGGGCAGTTGTTGCCAATCGTCGCCGCCGTTGTCGGTGGTTCAGAGATGGCCGGTAGTGGAACCAGCCGCCAGCGTGTTGCCGGTCGAATCAATCGCGAGAGCATGTCTGAAAACGATGTCGTAGCTCGCCCCCGTCGGCAATCCGCGAGTCAGCACGTCGCACGAAGCGCCTCCGCCCCGAGTCCTCGCCACGACGAAGCGGCCATCGACCGGGTAGCGGCTTTCGTCTTTTACCGCCGGGACGAACCACGCCGTTTGCGGATCGCACGGATGGACGGCGACGGCAAACTCGAAACACGACGGCTTGATCCCCGTGATGTGCTGCCAGCTTGCGGCGTTGTCCGTCGTGCGAAAGACTCCGTTGTGATGAGCCACCCACATCGAGTCGGGCGTGGCAGCACACTGAGTCAGGCAGTGCGGGTCTTGGATGTCGGGACGCGTTGCTGATCGGGCGGCATGAGCTCGGCAAACATCCCGTCGGCGCGCGAGGCCCATGTCGCCCCGCCGTCTCGCGTTTGCACGACACCTCCACAGGAGACGGCAACCGTCACGCAACGAGGATCGCGCGGATCGACGCAGATCGAATGCAGTGCGGGATGTTCCGTTCCTCCTCCAAACCACTTCGCTCGCTCGGGCCGTTCCCACAGCGGACGGTTCAACTCCCACGTGACACCGCGATCGCGCGAGAGAAACAACCCACCCGGAGCCGTTCCCGCCCAGACGCCATCCTCGACACACGGCCCCGCCGCTTCGAGCGACCAGAACTGTTTGAGAGCCGGCGCGGTCTCGGCGTCTCCCTTCGGGTACTCGGGCACGGCGCATTCGATCCATGTCGTCCCGCCATCATCAGATCGACGCAGCTTCGTGCCGAAGTGACCCAGATTGAGTCCGGCGTAAATCGAACCATCGCGCGCATCGGTCAACATCAGCGACACGTTGTCACCCAGAAACGCCGTCTTCGCGACACCCCATTCGCCACCCGAACCGCCTCGACGTTCGAGACCAAACAATCCCTTCCGAGTCGCCACCCACAGTTTGCTCGCCACGATCTTGTTCTCCGATTGGTTCTTTTTCCTGTCCCCTCGCCCCGGCTCTGCGGGGAGAGGGTTAGCAGCCCGTTGAAAAAGTAACCCGAAGCGTGAGCGAGGGATGGTGAGATTGCGGAAACGTCGAGAAACACGTCCCTCGCTCACGCTTCGGGTTACTACAAATCCCTTTTTCAACAGGCTGTTAGGGTGAGGGGTCTTCTCTTCTTCCTGCTCTTCATCCGCCCGACAAAGCCTGCATCACCCACACTTCGCTCTGTTCTCGAACGGCATCTGACAGCCGGACACGATCTCGTACCGGTTGCCCATCAACAAACACGACCACGTGCTGCCGCAACCGCCCCTGCTCATCGAGCACATACCCGCGCAACACAGTCTCCGTCTGAAAGACACTGTCCAACGCCTCCTTCACGGTCGTCCCGTCATACTGGCCACGCGGGGCATCCATGTGACGTTGCAGGTTCTGAGTAAAGAAAACTTTGGGCATGGGATGTTGTCTCGCTGTCTCGGATTCGATTCTCGGCGGTCGGTATTTGGCGTAGTTGCAGGCGGGAAGCTTCCAGAAACTCAGAACGCTCCGCTGCCTGGTCGCGATGATCCGCATTTCAGAATGGCACGTCATCATCTCGGCGGCGATTGAATTCATCCGAATCGTCGTCACCAAACGGATTGCCATTCCATTCGACATCGTTTTCGGTGAAGGGCTTGTCGTCGTAGGCGTCTTCGTCGTCGAGCCGTCTCGTCAGGCGGGCGAGTGTCGTGGAGAGGGCCTCGCACTTGGCGGCGGCGTTCGCGTGTGACGCGGCCACGTCGGCCAGAGTCTCGCGAAACTTGTTGAGGACCGGTTCGATGAGAGCCTCATCACGGTCGTTCAGCACCGCACGCAGGTTTCCAAAATCGCGATTCAGCAGCGACGGGGCGTTCGTGTCGGGATCGGCCTGTTTGAGGTCGCAGTTCAACTCGGCCAGTTGGCAGCCGACGCCAAACAGCAGCGTGAAAGCCGAGTATCGCCCGGCCTGCTCGTCGCTGAGATAGTCCCAATTGACGTACGATCGCGACCACGGCTGGTTCTCATCGTTGAGGCCCAGCGTCTTGCGTTTGGCCGGCTTGCGATCAGCTCCATTTCTCGTATTCCTGTTGCTGCTTGTCGTACTCCTCGCGGGTCGTATGGTACGAGAACGCGAACTCGTCGTCCATGTTGCAGCCGTCGAGATGCCAGAAGTAGACATCGTTCGATTCCATCATCATCTGGCAAATCGGACAGTCACAATCGACGTGAGCCTCCCTGCCGGAGACTCCCTCGGGCAGCCGCATCCGCTCGCGTTCGATCGCGTCACGCGGAGCACGTCCGCTCAAGTCCTCGAACTGCGGCGTGTCGAGCCATTCGTCGCGGACCTTCCGCAATCGCGCCGCCTCGGCCGTGGCATCGACTCGCGATTACATTGACAGTGTGTGTGTGTGTGTGTGTAGATATGATGCGGGCTTGAGGAGCGAGCCTGTCGAGTTGGCAAATGCGCCAGCGCGGCATCCCTGCAATGGACAGCGTTCACCGGTCTCTAGGAGTTCAAGTGATGAATCATTCCGTTGTTGCTACGCGTTGGTTGGTCGCAAGTCTATGCATCCTCTTTGCTCAGTCGTCTACTTATGCAGGCACTTGGGTGTTCGCTGCGGATGACATCAGTGTTACAGGCGTGACTGGTGGTCATCAGTATTACGTTGAATTCTACAGAGTGGATGTTGTTAATAGAATGTATATCGCAACGCCAACCACCAACCCGCCTGTAGATTACGTTCAGATTAGTGCCGTTGATGTCATGCCCGGAATGAAAATGTATACCTACCATTTTCCTGGAGGTACATATACTGCTGCTACCGCGAGTTATGTGTATGGTAAGGTCTATCTCAAATCGACGACCGGAGGGGCTGATACTTTCATAAAAAATCTTGACCCAACAGCAGCACCGTAAGTAGGCGACCGCAATGCGATCCAAGATTCATCGGTGTGGCTTCACAATGATAGAGATTATCGTAGCAATCTCCATCATCGGACTGCTCGTGGCCATTCTGTTACCCGCTGTGCAAGCCGTTCGTGAATCGGCGCGCCGAATGACATGTGAAAGTAACTTGCGACAAATCGGCTTGGGCTTGCATGAGTTTGAAGACTCTCATCAAGCGTGGCCCGAATTCCGTGATATGTACGTCGAGTTATTCCCATTCATAGAACAGAAGGGTGTCTATGATGCTTTGGGTGGTGCACAATGGAGATCGGCGAGGTTTGTTTACCCCTCTGTTCCTTACCAGCCCCTGTTGAAGTGTCCCACTGATCATCTTGCGGAGCCTGACGAGTTCAAACTCGACAAAGGTACTGAAAGCAGTTATGCCACGAACTTTGGCACAAAACCGTTGGAACAAGCTCGGATAGGGCGGGGCAATGGACCTTTTGTCAATTACTTAGAGCGGAGACTGTCATTCTCTGATTTCACCGATGGCGCGTCTCAGACGGCGGTTGTATCAGAAAAGCTGGTGTTCAATAATTCACCAACTGATCAAAGGCGTCGTCATGGAAACACCGCCGTAACCTTTGCACTCGGTGACGATGAATTGTTTGGCGGTGAGTGTCGGCATCGTCGAATACAGGGATTCTTTCTTGAGGGTGGCGCGGCAAGATCCGCGAAGTTTTATAATCATCTCTTGACGCCGAATCTCCCAGGGTGTTTAAACGGTCCCGACAGAGTTGGAATAAATGCGCAACAGGCAATCGTCAACAGTTCCAGTCTACACACGGGTGGAGTCTATACGCTTTTTGCAGACGGAAGTGTTCGGTTTATTTCCAATTCCATCGATCAGAACGTTTGGCAAAGCCTTGGCACACCGAAGGGAAACGAGTCCATTGGCGGATTCTAAGCTCTCTTGTGCCATCATTTGGAGTGCGGTGATTCATCACCGCTTTCCTTTCTCCGCGTCTCCTGCATTTTTGAAGACCTAGGCACTAGTTCGGTCTTTCAGAAATGAAATCGCGTTGAGCAAATTAAGCGGCAATCAATTGCCGCAGTCCAAATGGAATGGCAAAAGTCGAGCTAAAGGTGATTGAAACCGTGCAAAGGAGATTCATCTTGAATTCGCGCCGAGAATTCTGCGGGCTCTGTCTGGCCAGTCTTGCCTTCGGTTGTTGGCAATCGCCCAAGCCAAAAGCAGAGTCGATCGCGAAAGTCATCAGCCTGAAACGACTCGATACGAATGAAAGCCAGGAAGACACGTTCACCATCACATCGAAGGACGCGTTTCTACTCCAGTTTGATGTCGAACCGTTGCCGAACCGTCCGGCAGATTGTTCACATCCACTCAGTTGGCACTGTTATGTGGTCTTTTTGCGCAAGTATGCGTCAAAGGTTGAGGAGTCATTCTCTAACTGCACGAGTCGGAATCCGGTCAAAGATTTGCAGTACACGACAGTTCCATTCCAAGGGACGGCAAGACATTGGGCGAAAAAACCCAGCGATTTGCAGTTTCCTCAAGATGAAGTCGTCAACGAAAAAGTCATTTCATTTATGACGTTCGTCGCGTCTCCCTTCCAGACCCCGGGAGACTTTGACTACGAGGTCCGACTTTACCCCCGGTTCAAATGGGTCAATTCGACACAATTCAAGCCAGGGGATCCGATTGTCATCAAGAAGGGCGTCGTCAAAGTGACTAACTGACAGCGGCGTGATAGACCAGCAAATCAGGTTCCTTGTCGTGCCCCTCGGGTTTGACCACCTTTTGCCATGACGGGGATCATTCAAACCGTCCGTCCCGATCTGACCGGCGGGGAGGGACCGGTGGCCCAGCTTGAGTGATACAAAACCACCGTGACCGTGCCACTGCTTCGGAGTGTTCGGAGAAGCAGTGAGAAGGGAACCAACTGGCACCAGCACGATGGCTAAGAATGGTGTGTTCCGAAGACTCAATACACCCTTACTGATTTCGCATCGCCTCAATCGTTCAACGGCTGCGTGCTTCGCAGATAGGCGAACAGATTGCGGACCTGCTCTTCCGTGAGTTCCTTCAACTGGCCTTCGGGCATCAGGGATTTCTTTTGGGGGATCAGTTCGTCGATGTCGGCTCGGGAGAGGGTGACGGTTTGGCCGTCGGTGCTTCTGAGCGAGACCGATTGAGGGTCTTGTTCCACGAGGAAGCCGGTGACGACTCGGCCGTCGTTCAGGACGGCGATCAGGGTTTCAAAGCCCTCGCGGATTTCGGCACTCGGGTTGATGACGTTGAGCAGCATCCGTCGCACGTCGTCGCGCTTGTACGTGGTCAGGTCGGGGCCGATCTTGCCGCCTGTCGCGTGCAGCGTGTGGCACTTGCCGCACATCTGCATGTACAGTTTTTTTCCAGGATACGGATCGCCGGGGTCGGTGAGGATCGTCTGATACTTTTCGATCTGAGCCTGCATCTCGGCGGTCGTTGCTCCTTCGACACTGCCCCAGTGCTTGGCGATCAGCGAGGCGAGGCGTTCGTCGCGGTGGACGGTCAGTTGGCGAACGGTTTCGACGGGGAGCGACTTCGCCGCGATGTCGCCTCGCTCGACCGCCTCGACCAGCGCGAGCGACCACGGCTTGCGGCTGACGAGCAGCGACTGAGCCACCGCGCGGATGTCCTCGTTCATCTGGCTGTATTGCTTGAGGACCTCGGTCGGCACGCGGTCGTCGTTGTACGCGGGGAGCGTCGAGAGGATCGCGGCCTTCAAACCGTCGTCGGAAGTTTTGGAAAGGGTCTCCAGCAGCGGGCCGACGACCTTCGGTTGCTTCACTTCACCGAAGAGGCCCGCGTATTCGGCTCGCTTGCCGGGCGGAGCCTTTTCGTCGGTGATGACCTTCAACGCTTCGTCGATGGCGGCAGTTTCTCCCTGACGAATCTTGAGCGAGACCGAACCGCCTCCCGCCGCCGATAGCGCCGCGACGAGTTCCGGCGGAACGTTGTTCATCGAGCGTCCGGCGTAGGCTTCCTCGAACCCCTGCATCAGCGCCTTTGTGGTCTCGGCCGTCGGCGACTGCTTGAGCAGTTGAGCACAGATCGCTAGGTCGGCTCGCTGCCCGGTCGAAGCGAACCGGCGCATGAGCCTCGGCAGGATTTCTTTTTGGACGAGCGGCCGCGACCAAAGTGAGGCGTCGTCGAAAATGCGGAGTGCGGAGTGCGGAGTACGGAGTGAAGACGCCTCTTCACTCCCTCCCCTCGGCGGGGAGGGTTGGGGAGGGGGGCGATTTGGCGTTGGGGCATCGTTCGTAGATCGGCCCCCCTCTTCCTCCCTCCCCGCCGAGGGGAGGGAGGAAGAGGCGAGGTCCGTGCTAATGGCCGCTTCCATCGCCCACCAGATCATCAGCGGTTGACGGGCTTCGGTCGTGTCTTCGTCTCGCGTCATGAGGCTGCGGATGATGGGCCGCGATTGCTCGGGCGGGAGTCGTTTCGCTGTCGCTGCCAGTTGGCAGCGGACTTCGATGTTCGGTTCGGTCAGCGCGAGGCTGGCGACTCGCCGCGCGATGTCGGACGGCAACGAACGGGAATCGCCGAGCAACCGCACCGTCCACAGACGGACCTGCGGTTCCGCGTGATCGACGGCCTTGAGTGCCGTGGCCTCATCGAGTCCCCCCGACAGGTTCAGCGCCCAGAGCGACTCGACCGCCGATTGTCCCTTCGACGCGAAGAGCTTTTGTTTGAGAGCGGGAACAACGCTGGCGTCCTTTCGATCGGCGAGAACTCGCCGCGCCGCTTCACGATGCCAGCGGTTGGGGTGATCGAGCAGACCGATCAACTCGGCAGACGACATCGTTCCAAGGTTCGTCTTCTTCTGGCCATTAGCCTTCAACACTCGACCCTCAACCTGCTTCGGCTTGATGCGATAGATACGACCGTTGTCGCGATCGAGGCCCCCTTGATAGTTGGCCGTGTGCGCGAGTTGTCCGTCGTACCAGTCGGCGACGTAGATCGCTCCGTCGGGTCCGTCCTTCGTATCGACGGGGCGGAACCAGGTGTCGGCCGATTCGATCGCGTAGCCGATGTCTTTCGTCTTGAAGGTCGAACCGACTTGCTCGACATCGCTCATGACGACGTGATTCAAAATCGCGGCCGATCCGAACAGCTTGCCTCGGTATTTCGCGGGCAAAGCGAGCGGCGTGTCGGCTCCCTCGTAGATGATGAACTGGTGCGTGAAGCGAGGGACGTTGTGATGCTCCATCGCGGGGAAGTAGCCAAACGCATACGGGTTTCCGAGCGGGCCGTGCTTGCCGAAACCCTTTTGCAAGTAGGCTCCCTGCATGTAGTGGAATCCGCGCGTGTTGCCGCCGTTGTGGCCAGAGAAGACTCGCCCGGAGGAATCGATCTCCACTCCGAACGCATTGCCGCCTCCTTCCGAGAAGATTTCGTAGACGTGTTTCTCGGGGTGGTAACGCCAGATGTTTTGGCCTTGGGAGAAGGTTGGTTGCTGTGTGGCTCGCGACTTGTCCCCTCGCCCCGGCTCTGCGGGGAGAGGGTTAGGGTGAGGGGTCTTTTCTTTTGACTTGTCTGGATTGGAAGCGTCCTCACCGTTCGGCCCCCTCACCCTAGCCCTCTCCCCCGAAGACGGGGGCGAGGGGACAAGAGAGGTCTTTCCTGCTGACTCCTGACTCCTGACTCCTGACTCGTTGCCCACGCGCACACTCGCCGAGACCGTGCTTCCCTGAGATGCATAGAGCCAGCCGTCTGGACCCCAGCGCAGGCTGCTGATGACCGAGTGTGTGTCTTCGATGCCGAAGCCGGAGAGATGGACTTCGGGGTCGCCATCGGGCACGTCGTCGCCGTTCTTGTCGGGATAGAAGAGCAGGTACGGCGGATTGAGCACCCAGACGCCGCCTCGACCCTGCACGAAGGCGGTCGCGATGTTCAGGCCATCGACAAACGTCTTGTGTTTGTCGTAGGTGCCGTCACCGTCGGTGTCCTCGTGGATGGTGATCTTGTCTCGCCCCTTCACTCCGTGCGGCGGCGGTTCGGGAACCTTGTCATAGACCGCTCGCCACCACTGGTCCTTGCTGAGCAGCTTGAGGCCCTCGGGTTCGGGGTATTGCAGGTACTGCATCACCCACAGACGACCTCGCTCGTCGAAGTTCATGAAGAGAGGTTGCGACACGATCGGCTCGGAGAGCACGAGATCGACCTGCAAGTCGTCGGGGACTTTGAAGTGATCCATCGACTCGCGCGGTGAGAGAGGCGTTTGCTGAGCCTCGCGCCGGATGACGGTCGCGAACTGGCTCACCTTCGGGGCCGGGCCGACTCTGTCGAAGGCCGCGTAGGCCGGTCGGTCTGCGGCCGGCAGCAAGTCACGGAGTGACTCGGCTAAAGTCGTTGCCCACTTCAGGTCGTCGCCCGTGCGAAACAGCCATGTCCCTTCAAGCGAGATCGCGTCATTGCCCGCGATCAGTTGGGGCGCACCACCCTTGAAGCCGCCCGCTCCACCCTCATCGTAGACACGGATCGCGACGACGTTCACCTCACCCGGCTTGATCGCCGTGGGAGGGATGACGTAGCGGTGCATGTTCTCAATCCCGTTGGCGTACTTCGGCGGCATGGCTCCGCTGACGCCGACCTTCGCACCGTTGATGAAGCACTCGGCGGCGTTGTCGATCTTCTCGACGTAGAGATATCCGCCGCGTCCCTTCCACGCCTCGGGGACCTTGACCTCGCAGAGATACCATGCAAAGCCGTCATAGTTGGCGAGGTCCGCCAGTGGCGGGTTGTCTTTGGCGTGTTGTTCCCACGTACCGGGAACGGGCATCGAACGCCATCGCTTTGTCCCCTCTCCCCCGTCTTCGGGGGAGAGGGCTGGGGTGAGGGGGGCTTTCTGGTTTTCAAGTCCGGCTTCTGACTGTGATCGTTCATTGGAAGCGACCGCACTCGAGCGCGAAAGAGCTGTATCTGCATTGAGGGCGTCGTCACCATTCGGCCCCCTCACCCTAACCCTCTCCCCCGAAGACGGGGGCGAGGGGACCGGAGTTGTGCCGCTCGTTTTCTGGTCCGTGTTCGGTGGTTTGATTTCTCCGCTCGGCACCGCGAGTCCAGCCGCCCAGTAGATTCCGTTGAGCAGCAGCCGTTGAAACGCCGGTTGCGCGAAGTCGTCCAAGTGACCGAGCGACGTGTAGAACGTGCGGCCTCCGTCCTTGCGGTCGAACGTCCACGCGACCGGCTCCTGCTTGTCGTTCCCTTCGATGCGGCCGCGCATCAGTTCGACGGTCTTCGGATCGAGCGGCGTGTTGAGGTACAGCGTCCCGCCGCTGGTGAATTCACCCGCCGGGACGCCGGTCAGAATCGGATGCTTCACGTTTTCGAGAGGGCGGACGATTCCCTTGCTCGTGTTGCTGGTGTGGCCTTTGTAGTTGCCGCCGACCATTTCCTGGTCGATCTCAATCCAGGCATCAAGCCCCACGGGCTGATCTTTCATCAGATGAAAGGCATGGCTGGCGGTGCGGATGCCGACGACCGGCTTGCCGCTGGCGACGTACTTCCGAATGACATCGAGCTGCGCTTTCGGAAGCGGTCGCCGCCGCGCGCTGATGAGCAACACATCGGCCTCGTTGACGACTTCGACACCCGGCAGGTCGTACTTCTTCGACGGCGTCTCGAACACGAAGCTGACTTTGAAATCGCGGCCCAAGTGCTTGGCGGCGAACTCGGGGAGCGTGACCTCTGTGCGGTACTCGTCCTCGGCACTGATGACGACGAGGTGCGGGCGTTTGTCGTCTTTGAATCGGAACGGCTTCGTCGGATCGCCAATGTCCGCCTTGTCCCCTCGCCCCGGCTTTGCGGGGAGAGGGTTAGGGTGAGGGGTCTTCTCTTCTGTTTCGACGGCTTTGTTTTTGGGCGGCTTCACGTCAGTCGAAGAACCCCTCACCCCCGGCCCCTCTCCCCGCAAGGCCGGGGCGAGGGGAGTAGAGCCGCCAAGCAGGTCTGCGCTGGTGATGGTCGGGCACCAGAACTTCTCGATGTGTTCGATAATCAGGTCGTTGCCGGTGAAGTGCGAGACGAACGGCTTCATCGCCGGGTTGTACATCGTGTCGGTCATGTCGCGCATCAGGGCGACGTTCATCCCCTGATAGACCATCTGGCGGATCGAGAACGGCCGGCCGAGGACGCACATGTTGGTATGCACTCCCATCACGATGACGTTCGTGATCCCGCGACTCTTCATCAGCCGGAAGGCTTCGTCGTTGTCGGTGATCGCGTCGCCGTCGTGGATCTCGATCGCGGCGATTTGTCGCGACCAAGCTCGGTAGTTTTTGACCGGCTCATCGCAGTCGCAGCCGCCGTCGGTGTCGTCGATCGGCAGCGGAGCTTCTTTGGTGAGGTCGATGCGGCACCAGCGTTCAAGCGGCCGCTTCAGATCAAACTGCGGAGCCGCTTGAGCGAGCTTCCGCTGCGGCGTGTCCTTGTAAAAGTCCATCGTGTCGGACGGGCAATGAATAATGAACGCTCCGCGCGCCCGAGCCGCCTTCACGACCTCATTCATGCGCGGAGCCATCTCCCCGACGCGAGCGGTCGAGTTGGGACACCAATGCTTGTCCCACATGTCGCAAATGACGACGGCCGTCTGCTTCGAGTCCCACTCGGTCGGCGTGGTGATCGTGTGATACCTCTTCACCGGAGCAGCGGCCCCCAGCGCGGTTGGCTCAGTCGCCGCCCCCGACTTTGCCTCAACGGGAATCTCAATCCGCTGCCGCATGTTCAGCGACAGCGGCTTCGGGTCGGCGGCGACGACCTCGGCGATCCCCGTCACTACGAGAATCCCACTCCACATCCAACCCACGACCACCCGCGACAAGACTCGCATGACTCGCTCCGTTGTTCGAGAAGACAGAACATCGGAGCAGTCTGATTTGGACGCAGGAGAATTGCCAGCACGACGCAAGTCACCCTGTCGCGGATCGACAGGGCGACTTGCAATGAAGGATCAGGGCGACTTCAGCGGCTTGAGCTTGATGTTCTTGTACCAGCAGTTGGCACCGTGGTCTTGCAGACCGATGTAGCCTTGGCGCGGATGGCTCTTGAAGGCGACATCGAACTTGTGCGCCGAACCGTCCGGACGTTTGTTTTGCTCAGGCCACTCGTCGAGGTTCATTTGCGAGACCTTCTCACCGTTGAGTTCGATCGCGATCAGAGCCTTGTCGCTCGTGACGACCATGCGGTTCCATTCGCCCGCCGGTTTCATCGCGTTCTTCGTCGGCTTCACCAGGTCGTAGATCGCTCCCGTGTCGTGAAACCCCGCCGTGGTGGTGTCGTCGATG
>JAYTXB010000699.1:0-5769 GCA_043743205.1 Schlesneria sp. | reverse complement strand
GACATCGTTCCCGCCGACAATCTCGCCTACTTGCTCAAGTACGACACGACGCAAGGCCGCTTCGCGGGCGAAGTCGGTTCCAAGAAGTCCAGCCCCGATCAGGCTGAGGACGATGTGCTCGTCGTCAACGGACAAGACATTCATGTGGTGAGCGCGAAGACTCCCGCCGAGTTGCCTTGGGCGAAGTTCGGCGTCGATGTCGTGATCGAATCGACGGGTCTGTTCACCGAAGCCGAGAAGGCCAAGGGGCACATCACCGCCGGTGCGAAAAAGGTCATCATCTCAGCCCCGGCCAAGGGCGAAGACATCACGATCGTGATGGGCGTGAACAGCGATCAGTACGATCCCGCGAAGCACAACATCGTCTCGAACGCCTCCTGCACGACGAACTGCCTCGCGCCGCTCGTCCATGTCCTGTTGAAGGAAGGTTTCGGACTCGAAGAAGGTCTGATGACGACTGTTCACTCGTACACGGCCACTCAAAAGACGGTCGATGGCCCGAGCAAGAAGGACTGGAAGGGTGGCCGTGCTGCCGCTCAGAACATCATCCCCGGATCGACCGGTGCAGCCATCGCCGTGTCGCTCGTCTGCCCCGCCGTGAAGGGGAAGCTGACCGGGATGGCCTTCCGCGTTCCAACCCCGACCGTGTCGGTCGTCGATCTGACTTTCAAGACGACGAAGGAAACGAGCTACGCCGAGATCGTTGCCGCAATGAAGCGGGCGAGCGAAACGTACCTCAAGGGCGTTCTAGAGTTCACCGACGAGCAAGTCGTCAGCAGCGACTTCATCCACAGCAAGTCGTCGTCCATTTTCGACAAGAGTTCAGGTATCGAGCTCAACAGCAAGTTCTTCAAGCTGGTGAGCTGGTACGACAATGAATGGGGCTACAGCAATCGCGTTGGCGACCTGCTGAAACTCATGATCGACAAGGGTCTGTGAGCTACGAACGATGGCGGGGACAGTTTTACTCTCCCCGCCGTCGTTAGTTTTGATTGCTGCTCAGGGAGCTTGATCGGCAGCGTCCGCGTCGGGGCAATGTCCGTTCGGTGGTAGAGCCTCGCTTCACTCGAAAGGTGGTTAGACGTGAACAAGTATCTGACGGAATTCATCGGCACGTTCTTTTTGGTACTGACGATCGGCTGTTGCGTGATCGGCGGAGCGGTCCCCGCGCCGCTCGCAATCGGCGCGGTCCTCATGGTCATGATCTTCGCGGGAGGTCACGTTTCGGGCGCTCATTACAATCCGGCGGTCACACTCGCGGTGATGCTGCGTGGCAAATGCCCGATGTCGGACGTGGGACCATACATGGCCTCGCAAATCGTCGGTGCTTCCTTGGCGGCACTCGTGGCGAAGTTCCTTTACCCCGCAGCACAAACGGCGAAGGATTTGTCGGCCGTTGTTCCGCAGGCGCTGTTGGCAGAATTCCTCTTCACGTTCGCACTCTGCTACGTCGTGCTGAACGTGGCCACATCCAAGGGAACGGCCAATAACTCGTTCTACGGCTTAGCGATCGGCATGACCGTCATGGCGGGAGCCTTCTCCGTCGGCGGCATCTCGGGAGGAGCCTTCAATCCTGCCGTGGCCGTGGGGATTTCGATCATGAACATCACCGCGTGGTCCAACATTTGGATTTATCTCGTCGGCAACTTTGTCGGAGCCGCAGCAGCCGCAACGACGTTCAAGATCATCAACCCGACCGATAAGTGACCGCCGGTTCTGATACTAGTCATTGTTTTGCCCCCCGGGCTTGCCCCGGCGGGGCGAGTTTAATGTCTTGAGTTTTCAACAGCCCGGTTGCAGCAGTGTTTCCGGGCTGTTGCACAGCGTTTTCAAACGTTCGGCCTCGCAGTTCAATGGGCCTGGAACAGCACGATGCCCACGGCCCCCATTCGTCGAATCTCAGCGGCAGAATACTTATATTTTGAGCGGCAAGCCGAACGAAAGAGCGAGTTCTGCAACGGCGAAATAATTGCGATGGCCGGAGCGACTCGCGAACACAATCTGATCGTGACGAATCTCGCCAGCGAGCTGAGTCGGCAACTTAAAGACAAGCCTTGCGAAGTCTATTCGTGTGACATGCGAACTCGGATTCCAGACGTCCCATACGTCTATCCAGACATTGTGATCGACTTTTCGGAGCCGCAGTTTGAAGACAAGGGCTTGGACACTCTGACGAACCCGCTCGTGGTGGTCGAAGTTCTGTCAGACTCGACCGCCGACTTCGATCGAGGGACCAAGTTTCGCTATTACCGACGGATCGAGTCGCTGCGGGAATACCTCGTGATCGACCAAACAGAGCCGCACATCGAACGACACTTCAGAGGGACAGACGCTGTTTGGCGGCTGGAAGAGATTGTCGGCTTGTCCGCCGTACTGACGATTGAATCTCTCGGCTGCGCAGTGTCGCTCTCGGAGGCCTATTTCAAAGTTTCGTTTCCGACTTCTGACACTCACGACATGCGGGGCTGACGCTCAACACCCGGAGTTTTGACCGTTGGCAGTGACTCCGGCTGCCTGCCAATTCCATTCACTCCTTCCAACCCAAACAGCAAACACAACTCATCATGCCGAACTGGTCCGCCGACGTTCCCATCATTGCTCCCTCGATGTTGAAGTGCGACTACGGTGACATGCGAGAAGAGGTCGAACGACTCGACGCAGCTCAAGCCGCGTGGTTTCACTGGGACGTGATGGACGGACACTTCGTTCCAAACCTGTCGTATGGCGCGATGGTCATCCAGGCCGTTCGGTCGCGCACGGAAGCCTTCTTTGATGCCCACCTGATGATCTCCGATCCGGCCACGTATTTGGATGACTATCTCAAGGCGGGTTGCGATGCGATTACGTTTCACATTGAGGCCGTTCCCGAACCGACCGCTTTGCTGCGGCGTATTCGTTCGGCGGGGAAGAAGGCCGGTTTGGCGATCAATCCGAAGACGCCCGTGTCGGCCGTCGAACCTTATCTGGCCGATTGTGATCTCGTGCTGACGATGAGTGTTGAGCCGGGGTTCGGCGGTCAAAAGTTCATGCCTGAAGTTCTCGACAAAGTCCGGCGATTGAAACGACTTGTCGGGCCGCAGACGCTGCTGTCGATCGACGGCGGGATTGCCTCCGATACGATCGCGCAGGCGGCAGCGGCGGGCTGTCAGGTCTTCGTGGCAGGCAGTGCGATTTTCGATGAGCCAAACTATACTGCCGCCATTCAACATCTCGCCCAGTTGGCAGGAGCCTCCTCACGATGAGTGCTGCAACATCTACTGAAATTGAACCCGACGGTGCCGATCAAAACGGAGACGCTCCGCGCACCAAGCGTGGCGTCCCCGAAGGCCTGTGGATTTCGTGTGACGGCTGTAAAAGCACGGTCTTTCGCAAGCAAGTCGATAAGAACCTGTTCATGTGCCCCGAGTGCAATCACCACTTCATCGTTCCCGGTCGCATCCGGATTCAGCAACTGCTGGACGAAGACAGTTTTGAAGAGTGGTTCGCGGGACTCGGGCCCAAAGACCCGCTGGGGTTCGTGGACACCAAGCCCTACAAAGACCGCCTGATCGCCGAGCAAAAGAAGTCCGGTCTGAAAGAAGCGTGCATCGCCGGTCGTGGCTACATGCGAGGTCGTCCGCTGGTCTTCGCACTCACCGACTCCGCCTTCATCATGGGAAGCATGGGTTCAGTGGTCGGTGAAAAATTGACGCGTTCGGTCGAGGAGGCGACTCGCCTGAAGTTGCCGCTCATCATTCTCAGCGGCTCCGGCGGAGGCGCCCGGATGCACGAAGGGATTCTGTCACTGATGCAGATGGGGAAGGTCTCGGCCGCCCTGGCTCGCTATCACGAAGCGGGTGGCCTGTTCATCTCGGTGCTCACGAACCCGACGATGGGTGGAGTCGCGGCCAGCTTCGCGTCACTCGGTGACATCATCGTTGCTGAACCGAAAGCACTGATTGGCTTCGCCGGTCCGCGCGTCGTGAAAGCAACCTGCGGAATCGACCTGCCAGCCGGATTTCAGACCAGTGAATTTCTGCTCGAACATGGCTTCGTCGATCGCATCATCCCGCGACCCGATCTCCGTACCGAACTCGCACGGCTGATCGACTACTGCGAGATGTGATCGACGTGATAGTCGCACCTTGCACGTTGGGGTCGGGCGTTCCGATTTCAAAATTGGCCAGGGACGCAGGGCGGCGATTGGGAGTCGTTCTAATACGACAGCGCACGTTGGCAGTTTCCAGTCCCCTCGCCCCCGTCTTCGGGGGCGAGGGGACTGGAATTGAGAACCGACGCTGGAGTAATAATGGCCAATTTTGAAATTGGAACGCCCGACCCCAGAACTGTGACTATGCCGACTCGCAATCTCCCTCGCTCACATTGCGGGTTCCCCTGACTTGCCTGCCGCTCTTACGCCCGCCACCTCCCCCCGCCCGGTGTCTTCATGTTCGACTTTCTGAAGAAGCTGTTTCAACCCAAGCCCAAGGTGGTGAAGCTTGATATCAACCGGCGGTTCCAACTCGTCAGTCGAGTTGGTCAAGGGAGCATGTCGAAGGTTTGGCGCGCCATTGATGGACGGACGGGGAAGACGGTCGCTCTGAAGTTGCTCGACATCGAGAAGACCAAGCGGCTGGAATCGCGTTTCATCGGCATCAGGACGAGGAAGCCTACTGAAGGGGAAGTTGCGATCACGCTCAAGCACCCGCACGTCGTGCAGACGTTCGAGTTCGGGATCACGACGAACAACGAGCAGTATCTTGTTATGGAATTTGTCGAGGGGGTCAGCTTGAGCTACCTCGTCGATGTTCAAAACGACGTGATGCAGCGGAACCGGTTGCGCATGGTGGTCGAGTTGGGTGAAGCGATCGAGTACTTCCACAAGCAAAACTGGATTCACCGCGACATCTGTCCGCGCAACGTGATCCTCGATCAGGAGTACGCGATCAAACTAATCGACTTCGGTTTGGTTGTTCCCAACATTCCCGAGTTCCAAGCGCCGGGCAACCGCACCGGAACGGCCAACTACATGGCTCCAGAACTCATCAAGCGACAACGAACCGACCAGCGAATCGACATCTTTTCCTATGCGGTCACGTGTTACGAGATGTACGCGAAACGACTGCCGTGGGAGGCCGCTGAGACCTTGGACGCCGTTCTCAAGCACATCAACTCTCCCCCCGACGACATCAAGAAACATGTCCCCGACATCGACTCGCGCGTCGCCGATGTCATCATGCGGGGGCTGGCTCTGGAGCCGCGCGATCGCTGGCCGACAATGACCGAAATGGTGGCCGAGCTGCGCGAAGCGTATCTCGACCGCAAAAAGTAAGACACCGCGATGAACGGCGTTGCTCGGCTTCCCCGAGCAGCTCTGGTGGCTCTGGTTCCCAAGCTCCAGCTTGGGAACCAGTCGGTGAGAAGCTCCTGCTTCGAGTCGCTCTGAACAATCGCGAAGCTGGAGCTTCAAGACCGTGGGTTCCCAAGCTGGAGCTTGGGAACCAGATTAGGCTTCCCCTTCAAAGAACCGCGTCCCATGCTTTCCATCATCGACTACGGAATGGGCAATCTGCGATCGGTGCAGAAGGCGTTTGAAAAGCTCGGCTCGTCGGCTGAGATCGTGACTCGTCCGGAACAAGTGCGTGCCGCGTGCAAGCTAGTATTGCCGGGAGTCGGTGCGTTCCGCGATGCGATTCATGAGTTGGAACGACTCGCATTGGTCGAACCGATTCGAGAACACGTGCAGGCCGATCGACCGTTCCTCGGCATCTGCCTGGGACTGCAATTACT
>JAYTXB010000698.1:0-2649 GCA_043743205.1 Schlesneria sp. | reverse complement strand
GCGCGACGGCCCGACGTGTTGCGACACATCATCGCCCGAAGCTGCCGCTTGAAGGCAGATGTCGTCGAACGCGACGAATTTGAAGCGACCGGCCTGCGTGCCGTGCTGAACTATGGCCACACGTTCGGCCATGCGTTTGAAGCCCTCAGCGGCTACGGCCAGTTGCTGCATGGCGAAGCGGTGTCGATCGGAATGCTCTACGCCAGCCGCCTCGCCGAACGATGCGGTTTGATCGGCAGCGATCTCACCGCGCGACAACGATCACTCCTCGAAGCCCTCCAAGTCCCGATCGCGCTCCCCGCGACAGCCAGCTTCTCCACCGAGGACGTACTCGCCCGAATGCAACTCGACAAGAAGACGGTCGCTGGCAACTTGCGGTTCATCCTGCCTGTAAAACTCGGTGAAGTCCGCACGTTCGCCGACGTTCCCGAGGCGGATGTTCGTGCGGTGTTGGAAACGTGATGTTTGCTTGAAGATGCCGCGATGACCTGACACGATCATGAGTGACTCACGGTCGGATGGACCACGTCAGGTCTGGTTTTGATGTTGCCATGAAAGACTGCCAAGGAACTGAGAAATGACCACGTTACAGCGAGTCGCCCATTCGATCTCTGCCAACGATTTGGCAACGTGGATCGAGCAGTTGGGAATTGAACGATGGTGGACCGTGGATGGAGACCCACTGTTGTCGGGACGCATGATTCTCCCTTGTCCGGGAGATGAATTGGCAGAGGAAATTCGCAAGGTCAATCTTCCGCTGGTCGTCTTCGAGGACACGAACGAAGCTCCCCTGGCCACCCCCATCGATGCCACGAACTTGAGCCAATTGGCACACCCTGCTTGGCAGGTCGGATCGTTTGCCGAGAAATTCGCCGCAGGGGAAGCTTGGGCCAGAATGCTGGTGCTGGCTTGGCAGCGTTCCCCAGACAAGGAATGGCTGTTGGTCGAAGATGCCGACTCGACGGAATGGGCCGCTGGCTTGGTCGCCGAGAATGAGGGCGTCTGAACATGGCACGTCAGCCGCTCGATCTCGCACGCAAGATCAAAGACATTCTCGGTCACGTCGGCGAGCTACCCGCAGAGGCCAGTACTCCTCTGACCCATTACGAACGGACCGTGGCCGACTTGCAAAGTTCATTGGCCTACATCGACAACGCGTTCGAGATTGCTTCCCACCGACTCTATAACACGGCCACGCAACGCCATCGCGAGCGACTGCATGGAGTCTTGCTCGTCAACTTCATCGAGTGCTTCGAGCGGTTTCTGAAGGAGATCGCGGCAGCCTGTGTCGATCATCTCGCTCCGTATGTCCTCGATGATCGGTTCGATGCGTTCCCTGTTCACGGAAGTTCCGTGGCAGCTTACCTCGGCACCGGATCGGTAGGGCGGGCTCTCTGCGAATCTTCCACGTGGTTGGATTGCAGTGAAGTCAACAAGCGTTTTCGCAACCTGATGAAAGCCCCGTTCGGTGAGAGCGGAGCGGCGTTTGACCTGTTCCCACTCGCCAAACAACTCCCTGCCGAAGAACGGTGGCGGACTCCGTTGTTGAACCTGATCTGGCAACTCCGCCACACATTGGTTCACAACGTAGGAGTGATCACAAAATCGGATGCGATCAAACTCCGCCTGCTGTCGCACGAACGGCTGGAAGGCCCCAAGGTCGTGCTCCCGACGAAGGACGATGTCCGCTACTTGAAGCGTTTCTTGGACGAGACGGCGACGAGTTGCAATCAGCGGATTGGAGTTCGACTGGCAGAATTGCTCACCAGCCTGCACGTCGTTCAGCCAATGTTGTTTGACCCGACGGAAGTGGCGAACGCCGTGAGCAACACGTTCTGTCAAAGTCTCACTGTCGCAGGAATCGCGGGCACCGTTCCCACACCGTGAGTCACTCTCATCAGCACGCAGGCCAACGGCCACACTGCATTCCTGGCTCGCCTGCGTCTCTATGATCCTGCCACACATCAACACTCCTGCGAGACCCTCATCGTGACAAACAATTCATCGCCAGCGGAGGGACGCTGGCTCATGTCGGTGTCGCTCTCCGCGCTGGTCTTGGCGGCGGGGGCGACCGCGAGTTATGGGTTGAGCCAACTGCGGAAGCCGCCCGAGCTGAAGGCTGTAGTCGAGCGAAAGTACAACGTCGAGATTTTCACACTTCAGGCGGTTGATCTGCGGGAAATCGTGAACGCTTTTGGCACGGCTCGTCCTGAGAAGGAGGTTGTGCTGTCGGCGCAAGTCGCGGGTGAAGTCTCGCAGACACACCCTCAGCTCAAGGTCGGTCTGCGTGTGAAGGGGCCGCGCACGGACGACGCCGGTGGCGCGGCGGTGTCGGGTATCGAGAGTGACATCGCAGGCGATCTGCTCGTACGGATCGACCCGAGTACCTACGAAGAGCGCGTGTTGGCGGCGCGGCATCGGTTGGCGGCGGACCAGTCGGATTTGAATCGGATCGAGCAGGAAGAGGCGAACCTCGCCCGCGTCTACGAGAAGATCGTCGCCGACTGGGAAGACTCGCAGCGCGAGTACCAGAAGACCGCCAAGTTGCGAGAGCAAGGGATCAACACCGAGAGCGATCTGCGGCGTGCTCAGATGGAACTCCGTCAGTACGAGAAGGCCAAAGTCGTCAGCCACAACGAGCGTGACTTG
>JAYTXB010000697.1:0-4999 GCA_043743205.1 Schlesneria sp. | reverse complement strand
ATCCCTCTTCGTCGGTTCTGTAGTATCCATGCACCAGTTCTAGCGCCCCCAAATTTCTTTGCCCAGAGTCAGCCCCTCGAAAAAATCACAGCCTCGGAGAGACAGCGCTACCTTGAACGAGCGACGGTTCCCGGGCCCGCACTTGCGTGCGTCGTGTAACTCGACTGTCGCGGTTGGCATCCGGTATAGTCGTACCTCAACGGGAGTACTCGCCGGTCGTGCGAGTGACCGCGGTGGTTCTCAAGTTTGTCCCAAGGAGTCTGTCGATGAAGAAGAGTCTGTTTGCGTTTGCCGCGTTGGTTGTGGCGTCGTTCGGTCTCGCGATCGCCGCTGAAAAGGTGCAGTCCGGATTGGAGAAGGGTGCTTCGGTTCCTCCGTTCTATGTGAAGGACGTGACCGGCCCCGCGAAGGATGGCGATGAACTGTGCTATCGCTGTCGTTTTGGTGGTCAACCTGTCGTGACGATTTTCGCCAAGGAGATGACGGACGAAGTCGCCGCCCTGACGAAGGAACTCGATGGTGTGGTTGCCAAGAACCGTGATCAGAAGATGGCTGGCTTCGTCGTGCTGATGACGAATGATGCCAAGAAGGGTTCGGCCTCGCTGAAGGCTGCCGCCGAGAAGAACAAGATCGAGCAACTGCCGCTGACAACGTTCGACGGCACGGCCGGTCCTCAAGGCTACAAGATCAACCCCAAGGCCGATGTCACCGTGATGATGTGGGTCGAAGGCAAGGTCAAGGTCAGCCAAGGCTTCAACAAGGGTGAACTGAACAAGGACGCGATCTCGAAGGTCTCGGCCGAAACGAAGCAAATCCTCGAATAGTCCGATGGACTGTGTCGAGCAGGTTGTCACAAGACCAGCACCCCGCGTTTGGCAACGAATGCGGGGTGCGGTCGTTTTAGGAAGAAAGGCATCAGATGGACTTCGGACTTCAGGACAAAGTGGTTCTCGTGACGGGCGGAGCGAAGGGGATCGGCCTCGGTGTCGCTCAAGTGTTGGCGCGCGAGGGAGCAATCCCGGTCGTGGTTGGTCGCAACGTGAGCGATAACGAAGTGGCCGTGCGGTCCATCACGGAAGTCGGTGGCCGAGCCTGGACGGTGTTGGCTGAGTTGACTCAGACAGACGACTGCCGACGCGCGGTGGAAGCGACGCTCGCGCAGTTCGGGCGAATCGACGGCCTCGTCAATAACGCCGGGATCAACGACGGCGTGAGCCTCGAAGAGGGCGACACCGAGCGGTTCATCGCCTCGTTACGTAAGAATTTGCTGCACTACTACGAGATGGCTCACTTCGCGTTGCCCGAGTTGAAGAAGTCTCATGGGGCGATCGTCAACGTCGGATCGAAGGTGGCCGAGACCGGTCAGGGAGGAACGTCGGCCTATGCGGCGGCGAATGGCGGTCGGAACTCGCTGACGCGCGAGTGGGCGGTCGAACTGGCGAAGTACCACATTCGAGTCAACGCGGTGATCGTGGCCGAATGCTGGACGCCGATGTACGAGACGTGGCTCGGCACGGTCGATGACCCCGCCGCCACGCGCCGTCAGATCGAAAGCCGCATCCCCTTCGAGTACCGCATGACCACGTGCGAAGAGATCGCCAACATGGTCGTCTTCCTGCTCTCCGCTCGCTCCAGCCACACAACCGGCCAACTGATCCACGTCGATGGTGGCTATACCCATTTGGACCGAGCCGTCAATCGGTCGGAGTAACGTGGGGCAGGTTTGTGACCTGCGCGTGCCTTGCTTCTTCAACCACTCTGTCTCGCCGATGTTTCAGTTTGCGATCTGAGAACTCGTCCAAGAACAGCCTCGTAGGATGGGCACTCTGGCCCGTCCTGTCTTCAGTCCAACGCAAGGTCACTCGAAAACCGGACGGGCCAGAGTGCCCATCCTACGGTCGCCGTAAGTGTCACTCGACCTCAAGCCGATGACTGATTGCCGATGGCCAATGACTTCATCCGCCGTGATGCAACACTGACCTTACGCGATGAGTCCCAGCTTGACCTCCCCTTCGACATCGGTCAGGCGGAAATCGCGGCCTTGGAAGCGGAAGGTGAGTTTGGTGTGGTCGATGCCGAGGAGACGCAGGATCGTGGCGTTCCAGTCGTGGACGGGGACGCTGTCCTTCACGACGTTGTAGCCGAAGTCGTCGGTCTCTCCGAACGTGATGCCGGGCTTCGAGCCTCCCCCCGCCATCCACATGCTGTAGGAGCGGCCGTGATGATCGCGGCCGTAATTGTTCTCGGTAAGAGCACCTTGGCTGTAGACGGTTCGGCCGAACTCGCCGCCCCAAATCACGAGCGTGTCTTCGAGCAGGCCACGCGCTTTCAAGTCTTTGACCAAGGCGGCGGACGGTTGATCGACATCTTTGCTCTGCCCGCGAATCTGGCCCGGCAGACTGCTGTGCTGGTCCCAGCCGCGATGCATCAGTTGGATGAATCTCACGCCCCGCTCAGCCATGCGCCGCGCGAGGAGACAGTTGCGAGCGAAGCCGCCGTCCACGCCGCTGTCGTTGATGCCGTACAGGTCGAGTGTTTCCTCCGTTTCTTGTGAGAGGTCCGTCAGATCGGGGACGGAAGTCTGCATCCGGTACGCCATCTCGTACTGAGCGATGCGCGTGTCGATCTCGGGATCGCCGAAGGATTCTTTGGCGATCTCATTCAGTTGGCCAACCTTGTCGAGCATCCGGCGGCGCACGCTGCTGTCGATGCCCGGCGGATTGGAGAGATACAGCACCGGGTCGTCGCCCGAGCGGAATCTCACTCCCTGATGTTCAGTCGGAATGAAGCCGCTCCCCCACAGGCGAGAGAAAATCGGCTGATCGGTTTTGTTCCCGCTCCCCTGCGAGATCATCACGATGAACGCGGGCAGGTTGTCGTTCGCGCGGCCGAGTCCATAACTGAGCCACGCTCCCAAGCTCGGGCGACCCGGTTGTTGTGAGCCGGTCTGCAAAAAAGTCGTGGCCGGGTCGTGGTTGATCGCTTCCGTGTTGAGCGACCGGCAGATGGCAATGTCATCGACGATTGATGCGGTGTGTGGCAGGAGGTCGCTCACCCACGATCCGCTTTGTCCGTGTTGTTTGAAATGGAAGATCGACGGTGCAACGGGGAGCGTCTTCTGGCCCGAGGTCATGCCGGTGATGCGTTGACCCATGCGGACTGATGCCGGGAGTTCGGTTCCGCGCTTGTCGGCGAGGCCCGGCTTGTGGTCGAACAGGTCGAGCTGCGATGGCCCGCCCGACATGAAGAGATAGATGACTCGCTTGGCCTTCGCGGGGAAGTGCGTTCCTTCCAAGACACCTTTCCCTGACGCAACGGCTGTTGGTGCTGCCAGTCCTTCGCGTCCGAGCAGCGCGGCGAGTGCCGCCGTGCCGATCCCGGCCGCCGTGTTCCCGAAGAAGTGGCGTCGTGTGAGACGCTCGAAGAGCGAGTCGCTCGCCTGTGATGCCGTGTTTCGTTGGATGTCGAGTGGTGAAAACATCAAAGGGGCCTCGCGTGAAGATCAGCGACTTGTGAAATGCCGCTCAAGTATTGAAGAGTCGCCTCGGCAGAGTAATGGCCTCGACCGATCCGTTCCAGAATGAGGCGATGAGTTTTTGAGGCTCTCCGCCATCCGTGTTGATTGACCCAATTAGCCGGAACGCGCTAGCGTCCGGTTTGCTACGAATGATGGGAACCGGACGCTAGCGCGTTCCGGCTGATAAGGCGAGCGGCAGGAAATGATTTACCAACCCGAAGCGTGAGCGGGGGAGTCCATGAGCGGCTCCCTCGCTCACGCTTCGGGTTAGTTTGGGGAAGAGAACTCATGCCGCTCGCCTAATCACATTTCCACACGGATGGTGGAGAACCACTTTTGGATTGGTCGTGAGTTGTGGTGTTGTTCGCGGCGGGAATCCCTTCAAAGTGCGTCCAGTCTGAGAACCTTGGTGGACCTTGACGCCTCGAACAGAAATCTCGGAAACGTGCAAGTGGACTTGGCAAAGATTCTTCAGATTTGTGAGGGCCTGCGCCGATCCTACTAGGGAGACGGCTTACAGCGGTGCGAACGGGCAAACATCGGATGGCGATTGATCCGGTGTGAACGCGTGGTACCGCCGAAACTGTCTATGGGGGGCTGGACAACTTGGCTCGGTCACACCAACAAGCATGATGCTTGACGGCGACCGACTCATCCGGCCACTCACGGCTTCTTCGGTACAGGGATCGAACTGAAGAAGCCGCCGAGAATTTATCTCGTGATGACCGTGCCAGAGGAGCGAGGAGGCGAGTAATCGCCGAAACGTTTGTCTGGTGAGAGGCAGCACCTGCCGGTGACGCCTCAGCTTGGCAAGTTCCAAGGCACGGAAGCCGCGTGGATGAGTTTGAGGGTGAAGATCCGGAGGGTCGCGACGCCCTTCAGAGTGTGAACAATCTAGGTGATTGGAGAGCCCGCGATGAGAACGATCTTCACTACTGGTCAGGTAGCAAAGATCTGCAAGGTTGCGCCCCGCACTGTCAGCAAATGGTTCGATTCCGGACGATTGCGCGGTTACCGCATCCCCGGATCACAGGACCGACGCATTCCCCGTGAGCATTTAATCCGGTTCCTTAAGGAACACGGAATGCCTCTCGGGGAACTCGAAGATGAGGCAATGGGGAAGCTGCTGCTCGTTGGCGTCGATGCCAATGTGCGCAGTCAACTCATGGACCTCATGCCGACCGGAGACTACAAAACCGAATCGGCAGCCAGTGGCTTCGAGGCCGGGATTCAGGCGGAATCGCTGCATCCCGATTGCATCGTGATCGACTTTGGAATGGGTCGTCACGAAGCTTCGCTGATTGCGACAAACTTGCGGAAAAATACCGACTATGCAGACGCCGTGTTGGTCGCGCTGTTGAGCGACGACGATACGGCCAGCGGTTTCGACCGCACTCCGTTCAACGAAACGTTCCGGAAGCCATTCGACGCAGCTCTGCTCGCCGAACGCATCCGCACGCTGGTTGGCCGGAAAAAGCAGCT
>JAYTXB010000696.1:0-8616 GCA_043743205.1 Schlesneria sp. | reverse complement strand
GAGGGCTTTCTGCGCAGTGCGACCAGCCTGACTCAGACGATCGGTCGTTCGGCTCGTAACGTGAACGCGAGCGTTGTGCTTTATGCCGACCGCGTCACCAATTCGATGCAACAGGCGATCGACGAGACCAACCGTCGTCGCGTGATCCAACTCGAATACAACGCGACGCATGGCATCACGCCCGAGACGATCCGGAAGGCAATCACGCGCGGCATCGAAGAAGAAGTCGAAGCGAAGCGCATCGTGCAACGGGCTGGCGGAGCCACGAGCGAAAGCCAGTACGTCACGCAGGAGTATCTGAACGAACTCGAAGCCGAGATGCTCGCCGCCGCCGAGTCCCTCGAATTTGAACGCGCCGCCAAACTGCGCGACCGCATCCTGCAATTGAAGAAACAAATGGGAGAACTCGTCGCGGCGGATGACTCATCCGCATCGTCTGCCAAGCCAAAGGGTCGGGGCAAACGGGGCCGCTCCGGTGCGAGCAGCAGCGGAGGCAAAGCTAAAGGAATTCCGAAGCCGTTCAAGAGCGGCTGAACGGCATTGCCCGCGAGTCGTATTGCGAGAGTCCGCAACGTTCTGGTTGAACTACTCGCAACACGTAGGATGGACGCCTCGTCCGTCCGTTCTTCGCTGACGGACGGACGAGGCGTCCATCCTACGTGTTGGTTGCGGCCAAACTTCGGAATCGCGGTAACTCACGTTCATCAGGCACTGGTCGCTTTGATCTTCGCCAGCTCTTCCATGAAGCGAAGAGACCGTGCGGTCGTGTCATCGAAGTCGGGGATCAAGCCGTCGAGGATGAGCGAGTTGGCGTAGAGTTGCCGACCGCAATCGCGGATGAACTCGTCGTTGCTCTCGCTCTCGGTCAACTCGCACAAGCGACCGATGAGGGCCGCGTGAGGATTGATCTCCATGATCCGTTTGGTCTGCTCGAAATCTTGCACCGTCTGGCCGACGACCTTTTGCAGACGGCTGCTCATGTGACTGCGCGGGTTGACCAGACAGCAGGGGCTATCAGTCAGTCGCGAGGACTCTTTGATATCGGTGACGTGCTTTTCGAGGACTCCTCGAAATAGCTCCACCACGCGAGTGAAGTTGGCGGGAGCGGGCTTGGGCGCATCAGCTTCAGCCTGCTCAGTCGATTCAGGGAACTTCACGTCCGCACCGTCGATCGACATCAACTCGCGACCGTTGTACATGCGGAGTTGAATCAGCGCGTACTCGTCGATCGGGTCTTCGAGGAACAGCACTTCCAGCTTGCGTTTGGCGAACGCTTCCAAGTGCGGGTGCGAGGCCATCGAGTCGAGCGTCTGTCCGCTGAGGTAGTAAATCTGCTTCTGATCTTCCGGCGCACGCTTGATGTAGTCGTCGAATGACACCGTCGGCTGCGTCGGCTTGGCGTCGTCCAGGACCGTCATGAGCGGCGTTGCCGAGTGCGAGTGCGTCGAGTGGTATCGCAGCAGCTTGGCGATCCGATCGCGGTTCTCGAAATCGACCGCGATCCCCGTGCGCAGGATCGGGGCGAATTCCTTGATGAAGGTCGCATACGTTTCGGGTTGCTCTTCGGCGAGGCTCACCAAATGATCGAGCACCTTCTTCGTGAGAACTCGCTTCAGCTTCGGGATCAGCTTGTGATCCTGCAACGTTTCGCGTGAGACGTTGAGCGGCAGGTCGGCCGAATCGACGACTCCATACAGAAACCGCAGATAGTCGGGGAGCAGGTCGCGGCAATCGTCTTGCACGAGAATTCGTTTCGCGCAGAAGTTGATCCCGTGCTGCATCGAACCGAACCCGAGCAACTCGAAGTTGGCGGGAGGGCAGTACAGAATCGAATGGAACTGAATCGGCGAGTCGCTCGACAGATGCAAATGCCAGAGCGGCTTCTGCTCGGTCCCGTGAGCCAACCATTGATAAAAGCCTTCGTGCTGCTCGGCCGTCACCTGATTCTTCGGCTCGACCCAGATCGGCTTTTGCTCATTGAGCAACTTGTCGTCGAGCTTGATCGGATGCGGGACGAACGTCGAATACTTGTGAACGACATATTCGAGTCGCGTCGGTTCGGTGAACTCTTCCATCTCGGGCTTGAGGTGCAGAATGATCTGCGCCCCACGCGGCACGTCACCCTCAACCGGCGTGATCGTGAAGCGGCCCGATCCGTCCGACTCCCAGCGCCAGCCGGTCTCTTCCTTATAACTTCGCGTCACGACGACGACTTTCTCGGCAAGCATGAACGCCGAGTAAAATCCGACGCCGAACTGCCCGATCAGCGAGAGATCGGCCTTCGCCTCATCGCCCACTTGTGACGACGCCAACGTCCGCAAGAACTCCTTCGAGCCGCTGTGCGCGATCGTGCCGAGATTCTTCACCAACTCATCGCGAGTCAGTCCGATGCCGTTGTCGCGGATCGTCAGGACGCAGGCTTCCTTGTCAGGCTCCAGCGAAATTTCCAACGGCACATCGTCACGATATTTCTCTTCGGAAAGCTGTACGTGACGGAGCTTGTTCAGCGAGTCAGAAGCGTTCGAGATCAACTCACGCAAGGTGATCTCGCGGTTCTGATAGAGCGAGTGCGACAGAATGTGCAGGAGTTGTTTGATCTCAGTCTGAAATGTGAACTCTTGCGGTTGGTCGGACACGGCCTGTTGGTCGGACACGGTGAACTCCGTTGGTCGAGGGTCAAGATTCGGCGAAGACACGAAATGGCAGTCTCGGGCCAGACTCTGTCGCAAGGCAACCTGCGTGCCGAGAAGCCGCAGGCGATGCAGGTTGTCCGCAAGTCAAAGCTGAGCCGTCAGAAACTGACAGGCTCGCGTAATCGAGAGCGGAAAGAGGCCCTGTCAAGTTGGCAGAAGAGGCGAGTCAGAAAGTCTGTTCGTCAAGGTAGCCCTGTCGCTCCGCGACAGGCAGCGCGTCGCGGAGTGAGTGTTCGATGAAGAATCATCGCCTCCCGCAATCCAATATCTGATTTGCTCTCTCGCTACCTGTCGCAGAGCGACAGGGCTACCACCAAGCAACGATGGCATCTGCCTAGCGGGTGCGGTGACGACTCAACGAGTTGCCGAGATCACTGGTAAATCACAACCAAGAACACAGTCGCCTCACCCTTGCCGAGGTTCTCGATCGCGTGCGGAACATCCGCGCGATAGGTGGTCGAGTCCCCCTTGGCCAGTTCAGCGGTGTCACTCGACGATTCGATGCGAACCTTGCCTTGCTCGACCGTCAGGAACTCGCGCGTCCCTCGAAAATGAGCCGCGCTCCGCAACGCGCCGCCCGGCTTGAGTCGCACGTGATAGAACTCGACATCCTTTTCGAGATTCAGCGGCGAGAGCGTCCGAATCTCGACGAACTCATCCGAGCGATACAGATGCTCACGGTCGTCGGCACGAATAACGTGGATCGCCGACGACGCGGAGGGCATCTCGACGAACTCGGCCAGCGACATGCTGAAGGCTTGCGCGATCTTGCAGGTCACCGCAAGAGTCGGGTTCGCCTGATTCCGCTCGATCTGGCTGAGCATCGACTTGCTGACCCCCGACGCGGTGGCAAGCTGTTCGAGCGACCAGCCCCGCTGCTGCCGCAGCAGCTTCACCCGCTGAGAGATCTGCCCGCTGATCGGGTCCACCGACTCGACAGGCTTGGCTACCGCAGAGGTCTTGGAAGTCGAACCGGAAGTCTGGCGTCGAGGCATGGCGTGGCTTCCACGATAATGGATTTCTTGTCTTGCAAACAAAACAACGGCCGTCTAGCCTACCGCCCACACTGTCCGGCATACAGGAAGCCGAAGGCCGGAGATTGAACCACGAAAAACACGAAAGAAAACGCGGGAAGACTGGAACCACGGATTTCACTGATGAGCACAGATAAGGCAAGAGTCGGTCATTCTTGTTCCCTCTCCACCGTCTTCGGGGGAGAGGGTTAGGGTGAGGAAGCTTTCTTGAAGATCATTGCGCCACGAAAATCTTCTCGCCGCTCCATGAATTGAATCGTTAGTAGTACGGAAGTAGAGAAATCAAATTGTCTCGAATCTTTTCGTATCTCACCGACATCGGCGCAGCAACGTAGTTTGCGTTCAAATCGGACGACTCCAGTCACCGACCTCGCTTCATTCTGACATCCGTGCCTTCCGTGGTTCAACTCTTCCTTTCGTGCCTTTCGAGTATTTCGTGGTTCCAACGCATTTCATTCCCCTCAATCAGGAGTTCGCTCGATGAAAGCCCTCGTCAAACGTGAAGCCAAGGTGGGACTGTGGCTCGAAGACATTCCCGAGCCGACGATCGGCATCAACGACGTGTTGATCCGCATCCGGAAAACCGGCATCTGCGGGACGGACGTTCACATTTACAAATGGGATGCGTGGGCTCAAAAAACCATCCCCGTGCCGATGGCCGTCGGCCACGAGTTCGTGGGTGAGGTCGTCGAGGTCGGCTCGAATGTCACCGACTTTCATCCCGGTGAGATCGTTAGCGGGGAAGGGCACGTCGTCTGCGGGACATGTCGCAACTGTCTGGCCGGTCGGCGACATCTGTGTGCGCACACAAAGGGGGTCGGCGTGAACCGGCCCGGTGCATTCGCCGAGTACCTGTCGCTACCGATGACCAACGTCTGGCACCACGCCCCCGACATCGACCAGGAAGTGGCCTCGATCTTCGACCCGTTCGGCAACGCGGTTCATACGGCTCTCAGTTTCGATCTGCTCGGCGAGGACGTGCTCATCACCGGCGCGGGCCCGATCGGCGTGATGGCCACCGCCGTCGTACGGCATGCCGGGGCGAGACACGTCGTCGTGACAGACCTCAACCCGTATCGGCTCGATCTGGCGAAGAAGATGGGGGCGACGCGAGCCATCGATCCGCGCGAAATTTCTTTGTCAGACGTGCAGAAAGAACTCGGGATGAAAGAAGGCTTCGATGTCGGCCTGGAAATGTCGGGCAATCCAGCGGCATTCAACAGCCTGATCGCCAACATGGCACACGGCGGCAAGATCGCGATGCTCGGCATCCCCGAAAAAGAGATGGCCATCGACTGGAACCTCGTCGTCTTCAACATGCTCACGATCAAAGGCATCTACGGTCGCGAGATGTACGAAACGTGGTACAAAATGACGGTGATGCTCCAGAGTGGCCTGAACATCAAACCGGTGATCACTCACCGCTTCCACTACACCGATTTCCAAAAAGGTTTCGATGCCATGCTCTCCGGCCAGTGCGGCAAAGTGGTGCTCGATTGGGCGACGTGAGGAAGAGATTTAACCACGAAAGGCACGATTCAAATATTTCGTAAAAGGACTGACGAAGTTTGGGTTTTCGTTTCCTCATTCACAAGCTGGAGCATCGAAACGAAGGGAACATGATTATGGCGGACGAAGATTTTGAGCAACGAATTGAACTGCTGAGACGCGATTTCAATCGAATCAATGGCACGCCCTTTCGGCATTTCTTCTGCCCCATCCTCCACGTTGACGAGCAGACGCCGATGTGTCGTGGACACATAATTCCCGATTCAACGGAGACGGCGGATGATTGGATACCGCAGCGTAAGGACATCGACAACTTCTACGGTGCGATCGTCGAGGGAGATTTCTCAGCAGTAGTAAAGGACCGAACGAAGACTTTGCCGGAGATCATTCTATCGCCAAAGCACAGTCAACAGTTTCGGCCGCAGATCATGTTGGACGGAAAAGCCGTCGAGTATTTCGTGCCGAAAAGCCCGTCCAGTTTTAGCGGCCATACTCCCGTACAAATCACTAAGGGTGACAACGACGAATTGGTCGGCAACATTGTCGTGAAACTGTCACCCGATGAAATGATGCAATTAGTGGACAAGAAGCTGAATTGGGTTGTTGAGCGAGACTTCCGACCCGCAGTCACGGCTTCAGTGCTGAAAGCTGCGCATCTGATTCTCTTCAGGCTGCTTGGGTACGATCATGTGTTTTCGCCCTCAGGTTTGTTTCTGTCCCAGATCTTGCGGGACTTCTACTTGGCAAACAGACAGCGACGAAAACGCGACTTGGCGGTGTCAGTCGAATCTTATTTTTCACAGTTTGAAAGCATGATCGTCCCATTGGACCCTCGCAGTGCTCCCGTAAAAGGTACGCTGGCGGACAATGTGGCACTCGCGTGCATTGGTGCAAGCGGAAAGATCTTCTCTCTTGCTGTCTTTGTCAGAGCCTCGACCGATGTGTTTTGTGTTTTCCTCCCCAACGACAATGAATGTGCTGTAGGCACTTATTTCAGCTTCTTGAGCGACCGGCCACGCTCTTTTGCTGCGAAGTTTGTGCGCTTCGTGCCGGGCACCGACACACAAGAGTCGCATTGGGAGACCCCGAAGGGGGAGCCAATTCGGATTTCGTTCCCTGCAAATTGACGACAAAACAAGCTGCGTGGCCAAGACTGGAAGCTTCGGATTGCCCGCTGGGTGGCCACTGTTGCCGGCTTCGGCTACCGGGGTGGCGAAGCCAGAAGAGGTTTTCCTCATCGACACAACTGCCGCTTGTGCTAATGGCACACAGGTAGGCGAAGACGCCAACCTGTGTCACCCGATTCAGATTCTTTCGTGTGATTCGTACTACTAACGTATTGTTTCTTCGCGGGACGCGAAGATTCTTGACCGAGCAATGCGCTCGTGACTTTGCTGTTCTTTGGTCTCTACTCCGAAGGAGTTTCGTCTCATAGCCCAGGGTTGCCGCGCATCGCGGCTACCCTGGGAGGGCCGTCAGGGTGATGCCTCTACCCCAACGGGGTTGCGTCTCGCTCGACGTGTGACAGAACCCCGTTGGGGTACGGGTTGGTCTGGCCTCCCTGACCCAGGGTAGCTCGCTCCGCTCGCAACCCTGGGCTATGAGACGAAACTCCTTCGGAGTAAAGAACGAATGGTTTCCAAACAAACGAGCGTCCACGCGCAACTGTTTGGGTTGCGGGCCAAGCCCGCGCTGGGTCTTTCGTGGTTCAACCGCCTTCGCTGGAACCGAACGATGTACGGTGACTTTCAATCGCATGTGGCTTCGCAGTTGGAGGCCATTCAAAAGGCGGGGACGTTTAAGCGGGAGCGGGTGATCGTCTCGCCGCAGGATGCGCGGATTCGGGTGGCGGGCGGAGACGGCTCAGACGGGAAGTCCGTGCTGAACATGTGCGCGAACAATTACCTCGGTCTCGCCGAGCATCCCGATGTGGTCGCGGCGGCTCATGCGGCGCTGGATCGCTGGGGCTACGGACTGGCTTCGGTGCGGTTCATCTGCGGAACACAGGAACTGCACAAGCAGCTTGAGGCATCGCTGAGCCGGTTCCTCGGGACCGAGGACACGATCCTGTACTCAAGCTGCTTCGATGCGAATGGCGGTCTGTTTGAGACGCTGCTTGGTCAAGAAGACGCGATCATTTCGGATGAGCTGAACCATGCGAGCATCATCGACGGCGTGCGGCTCTGTAAGGCGCAGCGGTATCGCTACAAGAACAACGACATGGCGGACCTCGAAGCGCGGCTGAAGGAGGCCGATGCGGCGAAGGCTCGGTTCAAGATGATCGCGACCGACGGCGTCTTCTCGATGGACGGCTACATTGCGAACCTCCCCGCGATTTGTGAGTTGGCCGACAAATACAAGGCTCTCGTGATGGTCGATGATTCGCACGCGGTCGGCTTCATGGGCAAGACTGGTCGCGGGACGCACGAACTGCACGGCGTGATGGGTCGGATTGATGTCCTCACCGGAACGCTGGGCAAGGCGCTGGGAGGAGCCAGCGGCGGCTATACAAGCGGACGGAAAGAGATCATCGAGTTGCTGCGGCAGCGTTCGCGGCCGTATCTGTTCTCGAACACGCTCGCGCCGACCATCGCCGGGGCATCGCTCAAGGTGCTGGAGATGCTTGGTCAATCGACGGCCCTGCGCGACAAACTTGAAGTGAACACAAAGTTCTTCCGCGACGAGATGACCTCGCGCGGCTTCAACATCCTGCCGGGAACGCACCCGATCTCACCGATCATGCTGGGCGAGGCGGCACTGGCGACGAAGTTCGCCGACGCGGCGCTGACTCGCGGTGTCTACGTGATCGGCTTCAGCTACCCGGTCGTTCCGCAGGGCAAGGCGCGGATCAGAACGCAGATTTCCGCCGCCCACTCGCGCGAGGATCTGGAGTTCGCGGTTGGTGCCTTCGACGAGGTGCGAACCGAATTGGGGCTATCGTGAGACGCCCTTATACCGCACGCGGCCAAACATGAGACTTTAGCGAGCCGCATGCCGTAAGGCTGCGGGTTCTTGATCGTTGCTGAAACCCGTGGCCTTACGGCACACGGCTCGCCTAAAACATCTCACTCATGGCCGCGAGAGGTATCGTGCTATTGGAGCGCTCGCGACGGGTTTTGCAGGACCGGGCGCGAGCGCGTTCGGCTCAGGTAAATCCTCATTTGCCGCGCGTCTACAGACGGGCGGTCAACAGTGCCCGTCCGACAAGGAGGTCCGTCAACTCCCGCCGCTCGAATCAGTCTTCAGCACGCCCGTCGGCGCTCATCTTGACGATGCGCGGGTCGAAGCGGGCGACGATTTCGACGAGGTCTTGCTGAGCGGCCATTACGTCGAGAATGTTTTTATAGACGTAGGGGACTTCATCGGCACCGGCTGAGATC
>JAYTXB010000695.1:0-6834 GCA_043743205.1 Schlesneria sp. | reverse complement strand
AGGCACCAGCCGGGCTGCTTCATGTCGCCGGACCATTTGGCGGCGATGACTCGGACTGAAGCGTCGTCGGCGATCGATCTCGGCATGACGAACGCTTCGATCGTGAAGTCGCCGTCGGGTTGCATGTGAGAACTTTGAGCCGCTCGAAACAGGCGCTGGGCTCCCGTCGGTTCGATCAACGCCGCCTGGCCGTCTCGATACGGAATCTTCTCGGGCGTGAACGTCGCTTGAGCCGACGCCGCGAGCTGCACATTCACACGCGGGCGTTGAGCGTTCAGGAACTGCAGCGCGTTATCGACTTCGCTGCCAATCGGGTCACGACCGTAAGCCAGTCGGTACGCGGTCGTGATTTGCTGAGCCTCATCACCCGGCGCGAGCTGCTCCAGGCGAGCGGCAAAAGCTCGGCTGCGCTGCAACAGGAACGGGCCGTTGACCAGCAGCAGCGATTGCACGGGAGTCGTGGTCGTGTCGCGTGAAGATGCACTCGAAAACCACAGCGGTGCGTCGAACACGTCGGTCAACGGATCGCGCGCGTTTCGCAAGATGCGCGTGTAGATCGTTCGCCGAGGATCGGAAAAATACACGCCGGGACCGCCCGCTGGTTCGGCTTTCAACTCGCCCGTCACGGAGAAGATCGCGTCGCGGATCTGCTCGGCGTCGAGGCGTCGCGGACGAGATCGCCAGAGGAATTTGTTCTCGGGATCGATCAACCGTCCGGCGTCGGCTGCGGGATGCGACGACGATTGCTGGTACGTCGCCGAGGTCACGATCAGCCGATGCAGCTTCCTCAAGCTCCAGCCCTCGCGCATGAACCACGACGCCAACCAATCGAGCAACTCGGGATGACTCGGCGGTTCACCGAGCGTCCCGAAGTCGCTGGCGTTCGCCGCGAGGCCGCGTCCGAAATGTTGCTGCCAGACGCGATTGACGATGACGCGCGCGGTCAGCGGATTGTCGGGCCGAGTCAGCCAACGCGCGAGTGAGCTGCGGCGTCCGGTCGAATTGTCGGCGGCCTCAATCTTCGCCGGCTCGGGATCGAGCAACGACAAGAAGCCCGGCTCGATCGCTGTGTCCCCCCTCTTCGGAATCATCACCGGTGGCGCGGTCGGGCTAATATCGGTGGCAGCAAACGCGACCGGCAAGGGAGTCGGCTTCAGCGTGTCGAACTCGGCCAACTGCCGACGCAACGCCAGTAACTTTTCTTTGTTCGCGTCTTTGATGCGGTTGTCGAGACGCCCGAATTCGTAGTCCACCTGCCGCCACGCCAACGCCACCAACTGAGCTTCCAGCGGCGATCGATCGGTAGCCTGCTTCTTGATCAGCAACTGGATGTCTTCCGGAAACATCTTGACCGCACCGTCGGTGGCTTTGACTCGATACGGTTGCTCGATGGCCTCGATCTCCGCGCGAATGGTCGCCGTCTTCTCGCTCCAGACGGCGGAGGCTTGAGCATGAGCCGCACGTTGCTCATCGGTCGCCGCAATCAAGTCCGTCCGAGGTAACAGCGGCGCGAAGAACGCCTGCAATCGAAAGTAGTCGCGCTGCAAGATCGGATCGAATTTGTGGTCATGACAACGAGCACATTGCAGCCCGAGTCCGAAGAACACATCCGCCGTCGTGTCGGTGATGTCGTTGAGAATCGTCGTCCACTGGCCTCGAACGTCGCGGTTGTTGTACTCGTAGATCCAATGCCTCAAGTACCCGGTCGCGATGAGTGCCTCGGGATCGCCGGGGAAGAGTTCGTCGCCCGCAAGCTGCTCCTGGACGAAGCGATCATACGGCTTGTCGGCGTTGAACGAACGAATGACATAGTCGCGGTAACGCCATGAATCGGGGCGATAGTCGTCGATGCGATAGCCATCGCTGTCGGCGTAGCGCACCAGATCGAGCCAATGCCGCGCCATGCGTTCGCCGAATCGAGGCGACTCCAACAAACGATCGGCCAGAACACCGACATTCGGATCGCGGACAAACTGCGCAACGGCCTCGGGCGACGGCGGCAAGCCAGTCAGATCAAACGTCAGCCGCCGCGCGAGCACTTCCGGGCTTGCCGACGGAGCCGGAGCCAAACCTTCGCGCTGCATTCGATCGCGAATGAAGCGATCGATTTCATTGAGCAATTGCTTCTCGCCGCCGAGCGACTGACCAACCAACTCGCGCGGAGGCTCGACGATCTTCAGCGGCTGAATCGCCCACCAGCGACGATCGTCGTCCGTGAACGCTCCCGGACGACGCTTCTTCGGTCCACTCGGTCCGGTCGCAGCGGGGGCTTGAGCACCATCGCGCACCCATTGCTCCAGCAGCGCGATCTCAGCTTTGTTGAGTGGCTCGCCCTTTCCTTCCGGCGGCATCTCCAGGCCATTGCGCTTCACGGCATCAATCAGCAAACTCTCGTCGGGCTTGCCCGGAACGATCGCCGCACCACTGTCGCCGCCCGCCAGCATTGCCTCGCGCGAATCCACCGCCAACCCGCCGCGAGACTTCCGCGCCGCATGACTGTGGCACGAATAACACCGCTCCTTGAGCAACGGCAGCACCTTGCTGGTGTAGACCGAGTCATCCGCAACCGCCACCCGATTCATTGACACGAGCACCGCGAGCAGTGCCACGAGTCGCCACGTTGTCTGATCAATTGCCATCACTTCGCTCTCAAAAGTTTCGTCGCTTCATTAGGGATCACGGTGTGTCCGTCATTCTAATCGCGTTGCCGCTCAAGGTTACTTCAGCGTCCCTTTGATTTCTTGCAGTTGTTTGCGCTGCGGCATTTCCTTGTAGAACGGGTCGAGTGGGAAACAGCCGGAGACCATGCCGCTGCGCGGAGCGGTGGTGCAATCGCTAAAGGTGCGGCAGATCTTTTTTCGGGTCAGCGTACGTCCCGCGAGAATGTCCGCAGGCATCTGCGGGTACGAGAGGACCATGCGACCGAGGCCAATGAAGTCGGCTCCGCCGTCCCGCAGCACTCGCTGGCCCACGTTGGGCAGCCACTCTTGCAAGTACGAGTAAGCCGATCCGACGACAGCGAGATTCGGATGCTGACGCTTCAATTCGGCGGTCGCCGCGATCTGCCGAGCAACGCCAACGAGCGGATCTTCCGGCGGTAGGTAACCGTCACTGGGCGGGAAGGCGGCGGGACGTTGGATGTGCGGGTTGTAGTACGGGCTTCCGGCCGTCGAGCAAACGAGTTCGACTCCCAACTGTTCGAGCAACGTGCAAAAGGCAGACGGTTCACTGAGGTCGATTCCGTCGCCAGTTCCGTCGCCACCAAAGGCGTAGCGATACGGATCATTCGCCGAGTGTCGCCCTGCTGGCTCACCGATTCGCTCGGCACCGGGCCGATACGGCGTGAAATCGAAGATGCTCACGCGAACCGCGAGTTCCAAGTTCGGTGCCACAGCACGAATGCCAGCCGCCACATCGCGTAGAAATCGCGTGCGGTTGTCGAGGCTACCGCCATACGGCCCCGGTCGATCGACTGCCGACAAGAGTTCGTGCCCGAAGTATCCGTGGCAATGCTTGATATCGACGAAGGCATACCCGGCTCGCTCGGCCAACTTGGCAGCGGTGATGTAGTCGTCGATGAGCTGCTTCATCTCATCGTCGCTGAGTACCGAAGCTTCAGTGGCTCCGACCTTCGCATCGAGATACGGATGGCGATAAGCCGTTCGCGGCTCGGAAATCTTCGAGCTGTTGGGGCGAGAGAAGCGTCCGGAAAACGTGAGCTGCAAACCAACCAGCAGATCGGCATCCGAGTTCGCTCCAAGCGATTCACGGTGCGCGACGACGAGCCCTTCACGCAACGAAGCGATGTCGGCCACAGTCTCCTCGTTGAGCACCAATTGGTTCGGGTTCGCTCGGCCATCGTGTCGCACGGCCACCGCTTCGCCGCCGAAGATCAGCTTCGCACCACTTAATCCGAAGTTGCGCCAGCGACGACGCGTAAGGTCCGTCGGTCGGCCATCGTTCGTTCCGTCCCAACCTTCCATGGGCAGGATGCAAAAGCGGTTGCCGATCGCGCCGCGTGCCCGAGTCCACGATTGTGCCAACGGAGCATCGGTGCCGGTTTGTACGACATCATCGAAGGGGAGTTCGATCGCTCCCGCCGCCAGATGTGCGCGGAAAGCGTCGGCTGTTTTGAGAGTCGCCATCGCGGGAAATGAAGTCATTGAAGGTTCTCTAAAGTCATGTAGCCACGTTCGCCAGGCCGGCAGAAGCGTTAAGCTGGTGCGGGAAAGGTGACACTCCTGACAGTCAATCCTTTCGCTCGATCAACAGGCTCAAGCTACGACTTTGATCGCTTCACATCTAGAACATGCCTGCCAAGTTTGGTTTCAAAACTGCCATGCCTGATTCACGAGTCCTCGCCGAATTCCTGAAGTGCGGAGCCGACCCTCAAGACTTCTGGCGAGTCTTCGACTTCCTACCCGGTGTGTTCTACTTTGTGAAGGACACCGAAGGCCGGTACGTGGCCGCCAGCAGCGCGTCATTGAGCCGGCTCGGCGTGAAGACCGAAGCCGAGTTGATCGGTCGGACCAGCGACGACTTCTATCCCCCCGATGTCGCTCAGGCGTATCGACGAGATGATCAGCAGGTGATTCGCACCGGCCGACCAGTCGCGAATCGCCTGGAGCTGAGTTACGACGAGCAACATCACCTGGAGTGGTTTCTCACGACGAAGGTTCCGGTTCGTGGCCAGAGCGGTCAGGTCGTCGGCATCATGGGCGTGATGCGTCGCTACGATCACGAGACCGCCAACGACACCGTGAGCGGCGTGACCACAATTGTGGAATTTATCCGCGCAAACCTGGAGCAAAACCCCAGCGTCGCCGACATCGGCCGAGCTTGTGCGATCTCGGAACGTCAGGTCCATCGCCGAGTCCGCGAAATGCTCGGCGAGACGCCTCACGGCTTGGTCGTTCGGATGCGAGTGAAGGCCGCCGCCGAATCACTCGCCACGACGGACGAACCCATCGCCTCGATCGCCGTCCGCCTGGGCTTCAGCGATCAAAGCTCATTCTCGCAAATCTTCCGCAAACGGACCGGACTGTCACCGAAGCAGTTTCGCCAGCGATATGGGACAAGCGGCGCGTCGTGATCACTCGGCCGACTACGGGTATCTGATTTCTAACCGGCTGCCTGATAGTTGTGTAGAGTCTGTTCGAGGCAATGCTGACGCATCGGGTTGCTGACAAGGCGGCGCGTAGACTGCCACCCATCGTTGAAGTTACCGAACTCCTGTTGGTCGAGGAATCTCATGAAGACTTGGCATTCGACATTCATCGCGATCGTGATTTTGATGCGACTTGTAAGCTGTGCACTGGCGGACTCGCCGAAGCCGGTCAAGGTGTTCATCTTGGCCGGGCAGTCGAATATGGAAGGGCAAGGCTTCATCGAAGCCGATACGAAGCGCAACGAAGGCCGAGGGAGCTTGGAGTTCGTGGTGAAAGATGCGGCGACCGCTCCCCGATTCAAACATCTCGTGGACAAAGACGGGAAGTGGACCGTGCGCGACGATGTGTGGATCTCGTACCTCGACCGCAAGGGGCCGTTGACGGTGGGCTATGGAGCCAAGAACGATCGCATCGGGCCGGAGTTGGGATTTGGCAACGTCGTCGGCGATGCGTTCGGCCAATCGGTGCTACTCATCAAATGCGCGTGGGGCGGAAAAAGTCTCGCAGTTGATTTTCGTCCGCCGAGCGCGGGGAAGATTCCGTATTCGCTCGGCGAGAAAACGGATGCCGCGATCGCACAAGACCCGGCCATCGTCGGCAAGTATTACCGAGAGACCGTGACGCTGACGAAAGCGGCGCTCGCAAACATCAAAGAATTGGTCCCCGGTTCCGACGGACGCTACGAACTCGTCGGCTTCGGCTGGCATCAAGGCTGGAACGATCGCATCGACGACAAGCACAACGCGGCTTACGAAAGCAACATGGCTCACTTCATCCACGACATCCGTCGCGATCTTGGCGTTGAAAAACTCCCGTTCGTGATCGCCGAAACGGGCATGAGCGGCCTCGAAGAGAAACATCCTCGCGCTCTCTCACTGATGAAAGCCCAAGCCGCCGTCGCCGAGCATCCCGAATTCCAAGGCAACGTCGCCTTCGTCGGCACGCGCCCGTTCTGGCGTCCGCAAGAGCAATCTCCCTCCGGCCAAAGCTATCACTGGAACACCAACGCCGAGACCTACTACCTCATCGGCGACGCGATGGGACACGCGATGCGGGGTCTGCTCGACTCAAAGTGATTCGTGTTGCTGTTGGATCGCCACCGAATATATGGATCGGTCTCCTTTTGCCTCCCTGCTGTACGAGATGACCGCCAGTTGACCGCACTGGCTCACATCATGGACCAGTTCAACGTCAAGTTTGGCGACAGCGCCGTCTTCCTCGGCGACATGCACGGGGCCGAGGAAGACGCCCCGACACGATTCGCCTTCAACCACATCCCCGAACTCTCGACGCAGGAGCTTGCGGAACTCGACGAGGAACTGCTGAGCCAATGACGGCACTTCGCCATTCGAGTTGACAGACTGTTCGGCTGGGGCCTCACGACCCCGCCGAAACTCCCGACCGAAGGTCTCCTGCCCGCGTTTCCCCAAGAGCGGTGGTGAGTCCTGTTGATCACTCTACCGCAGAAAGATTGCGATATGAGTAGTTCTGCGCAGAACCGTTGAATTTGCCACCACCCCCGCGTACTCTCCTGCCGCACTCTCGGGGCTTTGCACATTTAATGTAGGGTGGGCATCGTCCCTGTCTTTTACACACAACTCATGCTGAGGTTTCAGGTCCGAAGGTGAGCCAGGCTTGGGAGAAGTCGAGCATTCTTCGGAGGCCG
>JAYTXB010000694.1:0-2888 GCA_043743205.1 Schlesneria sp. | reverse complement strand
AAGTGAGCGGGCACCCAATCGAGGATGACACCGATCCCCGCCTCATGAAATTGATCGACGAACTCCATGAAGTCTTGCGGCGATCCGAAGCGGCTGGTTGGTGCGAAGTAGCCCGTCGCCTGATAGCCCCACGAGCCATCGAACGGGAACTCGTTGATCGGCATTAACTCGATGTGCGTGTAGCCGAGGTCTTTCACGTAGTCGATCAGCAGCGGAGCCAACTCGCGATAGTTGAAGAACTGCCGACCATCCTGCGGTCGCTTCCACGAGCCGAGATGGACTTCGTAGATCGCGACCGGTTGCTCGTACCAGTTCTGCGTTTCGCGATGGTCCATCCATGTTCGATCGCGCCACGAGTGACCGTCCAAATCACAGACGATCGACGCGCTCTTCGGCGGATGTTCGGCAGCGAAGGCGTAGGGATCGATCTTTTGCAACAGATGTCCCTCGCGAGTCCGCAGCGCGAACTTGTACGCGTCGCCCTGCTGAAGCCCCGGCACAAAGCCCCACCAGACACCGTTGTCGCTGGAGTTGAGCGGGTGACGACCGTGCATCCACGAGTTCATGTCGCAAAGGACTGAGACCTCGCTCGCATTGGGTGCCCAGACCGAAAACTTGGTCCCGGCCACACCGTCTTGAGTGTCCAGATGCGCACCCAAGTGGCGGTAAAGAGTCGATTCCATCCAAGAGAACCTGAGAGAGTTGAGCCGCTGGAGGGGCCAGCGACTGCGGGGTTGTAGCGACCAGACGACGCAGGGAATCCCTGCCGAAGAAGCCGCCAAGAGCGCTGGGATCGTAACAATTGACCCCTGCTCCAACAATGCAGTGGATTCGGTGTTGCCGCTGACAATTGACTCAGGATGATGGCTCAATCGTGAGCTAAGCTCTCTTGGATCGAAGTCGCTCGATCCGAATCGAGCCTCTTGGGCGAGACCACCGTGGTGACTCTGACACGTGGGCAATTTGTGATGATGGGAGCCTTCGCACTCGTGGCCTTGTGCTACGCAGTGGCCGCTCCCGATCCGTCACGTCGCACCATGCCGCTCGCTCGAAGTGAAGTCCACTTTCAGTCTGACGGCACTGCCAAATCTTCGGCACAAGCCGATGCTCACCGCACCGTGGCGAGTGGTCTCCGCCAGCGGTTGTCCTCCGATTGGAACGTCGTCGTTCACGAGCCGTTTGTGTTGGGAGGCGATTGCCCGGCGAGTTCGCTCGACGCGACGTATCGCGACACGATCCTGCCGACCACGCGAGCACTCCGCATTCAATACTTCGATCACGCACCGACATGGCCGATCACGATTCTGCTCTGCTCCTCCGACGCCAGCTATCGCGATTGCAATCAGCGGCTCGATGCCCGCGAACGCAGCGAGTACTCCGGCATTTACTCGCGCACCGAACATCGTCTCGTCGTGAACGTGGCGACCGGCGACGGCACGCTGGCTCACGAGTTGACGCACGCACTCGCTCACGCCGACTTCCCCTCGCTTCCCGAATGGTTCGACGAAGGATTGGCTTCACTGCACGAGGAGTGTGAGTTCTCGACCGACGGCTTGCGATTGGTGGGTCTCGGGAACTGGCGCGGTCACGTACTGTTGGAAGCAGGCCAACGTGAGCCGCTGCGTCCGATCAGTGATCTTGCCAGCAGCCGGTTCGCCGCACCCGATCGCGCGGCGACCGACTACGCTCACGCTCGATACTTCTGCCTCTTCCTTCAACAGCACGGGTTGCTCGAACCGTTCTATCGCAAGTGCCGCTCGCGAGCCGAGACCGATCCGAACGGCATTGAGTCCCTCTGCGAACTCTTCGCCACCAGCCACCCGCGCGAGATCGAAACACAGTTCGCGGCATGGCTCGACAAAGCCGCGACGGCCGAACAGCCGCGTCCCGCCCGCGAATCAGCGTCTCGCTGAGTTACTCCTCACGCGGCCAAAGATGAGACACTGGCGAGCCGCATGCCGTCAGGCTGCGGGTTCTTGATCGCCGTAGGAAACCCGTGGCCTCACGGCACACGGCTCGCTTAAAACATCTCACTCATGGCCGCGCGAGGCTCCGTCGGTTTCGGTCCACCGCCAGCCGAAGGCAAGCGCGACGTGAAGACATCAAGAGTGCCAAGAGAATGTTGCTCGGGCTTCATCTCTTGGCTTTTCATCCGTGCTCCGGCTCTGCCATCCGTGCAGACTCGTCTCTGAACCAAGAGTGAATCGCACAGATGGCACGGTCGGAGCACGAATGACAAGCGAGCTACCCACTACTTCTGCGGGCGGACCAGTGCGTCGATCTTCGTCGAGAGTTCCTTCGCTTTGGCTTCAGCCTCGGCCAGCGGCAGTCCGGCGGCGACCCCCGGACGTTTGTGACCTGCTGTCGCGACATACGCATCGCGCAGCACTGAGACACGCTGATTGATGAGCGAGAACGCGGCTTCCGGGACTTGCTTCAGCGCGAGCATTGCTTCGGGCGTCGCTGCCGACGCAGCAGCGTCATCGCCGAACCATCGGATGAGTTGTTGAGCGACAAGCCAGTGCCCTTCGTCGTTCGGATGGACTCCGTCCGGCTGACAGGTGAACTTGGGATCGGTCTCGCGCCGCTTGCGGACTTCGAGCGTCATGGCCGAGTGGGCATCGGCCACCAGCCAACCGTCGGCTCGTTTCGAGACCAGCCACGCGGCGTACTTATCCAGCACTTCGTTGTACGAGAAGTTTTTCGGCGCCCGCAGGTCGTCGTAGAACGGGGGCGTGACGACGATGAGTTTGGCTCCCGCTTTCTCGACGTGCGCCTTCAAGTTCGTGATCCCTTGTTGGTACTTCTCGAAGCGGCCTGCGTCGAAGGGGAGATAAATCCCGCAGTTCATTCCGTAACACGCAATGACCAAGTCGGGCTTGGTCAGC
>JAYTXB010000693.1:0-5606 GCA_043743205.1 Schlesneria sp. | reverse complement strand
GGCTTGAATCGCGTGGAACAGGAACGCCGCGTTCATCGCCTCGCGCACGACATCGTTGCCACGGAACGAGAACGACACGTTGCTCACGCCGCCGCTGGTGCGCGCACCGGGGCACTCGGCCTTGATCCGACGAATCGCTTCGATGAACTCGACCGCGTAGTTCGAGTGCTCTTCCATCCCCGTGCCGACCGTCAGGATGTTGGCATCGAATATGATGTCCTCGGCGGGGAAGCCGACTTGTTCGGTAAGGATTTTGAACGCGCGCTTGCAGATGCGAACCTTCTCGTCGCACGAGGTCGCCTGTCCCTGTTCATCGAACGCCATGACGACGACCGCCGCACCATAGCGCCGGATGCGCCGAGCCTGATCGAGGAACGAGGCTTCCCCCTCCTTCAGGCTGATCGAGTTCACCACGCCCTTGCCGTCGAGGCACTTCAATCCCGCTTCGATCACGCTGAACTTGGAGCTATCGACCATGACCGGGACTTTGTTCACATCCGGATCGTCGGAGATGAGGTTCACAAACTGCGTCATCACGGCCTGGCTGTCGAGCAGCCCTTCGTCCATATTGACGTCAATCATGTTGGCCCCGCCCTCGACCTGTTCGCGGGCGATGGCGAGTGCGTCGTCGAACTTCCCTTCGCGAATCAGCCGCGCGAACTTGCGCGATCCGGTCACGTTGGTCCGCTCACCGATCATCATGAAGTTGGACGTGGGCAGCAGATCGACTCGTTCCTTGCCGCAATAGGCCGACGTGCGCGCGATGTCGGGGATGCGACGCGGTGCAACACCGGCCACGGCTTCGGAGATCGCCTTGATGAAGTCGGGGTTCGTTCCGCAGCAGCCGCCGACGATGTTGACCCAGCCGTTCTGGGCGAATTCGCGCAGGTTGGCCGCGACCTCGCCGGGGTTGGAATCGAAGCCGCCGAAACCGTCGGGCATCCCCGCGTTCGGATAACAACTGGTGTACTTCGGGGCGAGGTTGGCGAGCGTCTCGACGTACTCCCGCATCTGCTTCGGACCGAGTGCGCAGTTGAGGCCGATCGTCAGTGAGTGAGCGTGCGACACGGAGGTCCAGAACGCTTCTACCGTCTGCCCGGTGAGAGTCCGTCCTCCGGCAAAGATCGTCCCCGAGATCATGACCGGCAACCGCACGCCCATTTCGGCGAAGACGTTTTCGATGGCGTACAGGCACGACTTCATGTTGAGTGTGTCGAACGAAGTCTCGGGCAGCAGCAGGTCCGCGCCCCCTTCGATCAGCCCGCGAATCTGCTCGGAATACGACTCGACCATCTTGTCGAACGTCACCGGCCGATAACCCGGCTTATCGGCGTTGAACGACAGCATGACCTTCGTCGGACCGATGCTTCCGGCGACGAAGCGCGGTTTGTTGGGGTTCGATCTCTCGAACTCATCGCACACGCCACGCGCAAGCCTGGCCGCCACGACGTTGATCTCGCGCGTGAACTCGGCCAGCCCGAACTCTTCCATCGACACGATGTTCGCGTTGAACGAATCGGTCTCGATGATGTCGGCTCCGGCGGCCAGATACTGCCGATGAATGTCGGCAATCATCTGCGGCTGAGTCAGCACCAACACATCGCCCGCATTCTTGAGGTCGATGTGATGCGACGCAAACCGCTCCCCGCGATAGGTCTCCTCAGTCGGCTCATACCGCTGAATCATCGTCCCCATCGCACCATCGAGCACGAGGATGCGTTCGGAGAGAAGCTGTTCAAAGTAACCGGCAGTGCGAGTGAGCATGAGGCTGACAAATTTCCATTGGCTTGGAATGAAAGGCGACGTGAACCGAAGTACTTGGCCATTACCATTGATTGGCAATCATTCGGAGCCATCAGATGCTGGACCTTCAAGCTTGTCTGTCTGTTTGGGGAGTTTATTGGACTCAGACGCCACGCGACGCTCGATCTTCTTGATGTCTTCGGCAGCGGGAAGGTTCTCGGGAACAATGCCACGCTGCCCCAGCAGGTCACGTACATCGCTGTTGTTCTTGACGTGTTCGTGAGTGATCTGTGGCTCCGTTCGCAGATCATCACGCTTGATGTTGAAATTCGTGATCTCGTTGGCGAAGTCTTTGGCCTTGATCGTGATGGTTGGCAGAAAGTCGGCCAAGGGGCGACTGTCGGGGGTTCCCAGTCGGCTCTTTATTTGCTGCGTCGTCAATCCGCCGAAAAGGGCAGTGTCACCTTTGCTGCGGATGCGAGCAAAGCTTCGATCATCACCGACACGCTCGTAGATGATGCCGGAGAGTTCTTTCTCGGAAGTTGTCAGCTTCCGTCGAGCGTTCAACCGTTCCATTTCAGCGAGTCGTTGTTCGATGACCTCTTGCTTGCGAGTTTGAACGGCGAAGTAGGTCTGAGCAAATGCGATCTGATCCTTGGTTGGATCACCGTTTTGGGCGATGAGGTAGCAGGCATAGCGGGTCAGGGCGACATCATCCGTTGGTCGCTGAACTCCTGAACCTATGTCCACCATTTTCGTGATGTCAAGAAAATGGTCCGTTGCGTCGTAACTTGAGTTCTGGCAGGCGGTCTTGGCCTTTTCAATGACGTTTGCAAAATTCTCCCACCTCGCATAACCGAGCAGCGATTGCAGATCACGGGCCAGCCAAAACTCCGCCCCCGAGTCCGACTCCGTTTGGACCAGTTGTTCAAAGCAGGCGTGGAGTTGAGCGATCAATTCCGTTTTCATCGGCAGGTTCTCCTTCACTCTGTGCTGGATGACGCCAACCCCAGCGCCTCCAGAATCCTTTGACACGCTTGGCTCTTGTTCAGGCAGTAGAGGTGGATGCCGGGGACGCCTTGGTCGATCAGTTCTCGGCATTGAGTGGTCGCGAATTCGACGCCGATTTCGTATTGGGCTGTCTTGTCGTCTTTGACCGCTTCGAGGCGTGAGGCCAGCGAGGCGGGGATGACGGCTCCGCACATCGCCGTGATGCGCTGGATGCGAGCGAATTCGGTGATTGGCATGATGCCGGGGACGACCGGGACGCTTAGCCGTTCACGCTGCAAGAGGTCTCGGAAGCGGAAGAAACTCGCGTTGTCGAAGAACAATTGTGTGAAGACGGCGTCGGCACCTGTCTTAATCTTCCGGACCAGGTTCTGGAAATCGGCGTCGAAGCTCGGCGCTTCGGGATGTTTTTCGGGATAGCCCGCCACGCCGATCCCCATCTCGGGGAACCGTTCGCGAATGAGAGCGACCAGTTCGTTGGCGTGCTTCAGTCCACCTTCGGTCATTTTAAACTCGGTCTGTCCGGCGGGAGCGTCGCCTCGTAGAGCCATGATGTTGCGGATGCCGGCCGACCACGCGAACTGCAACCAATTGACGAGTTCTTCGCGCGTGCTGCCAACACAGGTGAAGTGAGCGGTCGAGGGGAGTCCGCAGCCGTTTTGAATCTCCTGACACCACTCGACCGTTCGTTTGCTGGTCGATCCCCCCGCGCCGTAGGTGCAACTCACGAAGGCCGGTTGGAACGGAGTCAGTTCGCGCAACGTCTGTCGGAGAGCCTCATCGCCCTCCGGCGTTTTGGGAGGGAAGATTTCGATCGACAGGCCGAATCGGCCCCCGGCGTAGATGTCTGGAATCCGCATCGTTTCAAGTCCTGAATGACTAAGCAAAATGGGGCCGAAGAATACGCGATCCCTCGTCAATCTGCCATACGCCATCTGAGCGAGCAGCCTTGTTTCGATCCCAAGTCTGAGGCAGTCGCGTCACGGGCGACAGCACTGGTCGCCAACGCTACAATCCCGCGACTTTTGGCCAGCCCGGTGAGGTCTTCAGTTCGTTCTGAGACTCACAGCGACCGTTCGATGGCGAGTTGGCTTTGACGCAGATCTGGTTTCGGTGGAGTGGTCGTGTGGATCGCTCCTATTCAGTTTTAGGAGGAAATTGGAATGACGACGGCGACTCTGCCCAAGGCGGCGACGGGAACAAAGACACAAAAACCGGCTTATAAGGTTAAGGACATGTCCTTGGCCGAGTGGGGCCGCAAGGAAATGGACATTGCTGAAAACGAGATGCCGGGCTTGATGTCTTTGCGTGACAAGTACGGCGCGACCAAGCCGCTCAAGGGGGCACGCATCGCGGGCTGCCTGCACATGACGATTCAGACGGCGGTCCTGATCGAAACGCTGACGGCGCTCGGCGCGGATGTCACGTGGAGCAGTTGCAACATTTTCTCGACGCAAGATCACGCCGCCGCCGCCATCGCCGCGACGGGCGTGCCGGTCTATGCGTGGAAGGGAATGACGAACGAGGAATTCGATTGGTGCATCGAGCAAACGATCTATTTCCCGGACGGTCAGCCGCTGAACATGATTCTCGACGATGGCGGCGACCTCACGTCGATGGTTCACTCGAAGTTCCCCGAGCTGCTACCTGGGATCAAGGGGATCAGCGAAGAGACCACGACCGGTGTGCATCGTCTCGTGCAGATGCACCAACGCGGTGAGTTGAAGGTGCCGTCGATCAACGTGAATGACTCGGTGACGAAGAGCAAGTTCGACAACCTGTACGGCTGCCGCGAATCGCTGGCCGATGGGATCAAGCGAGCGACCGACGTAATGCTGGCTGGCAAGGTCTGTGTCGTCGCGGGTTACGGTGATGTGGGCAAGGGCTGCGCGATCTCGCTCCAGCGCTACGGTGCTCGCGTGATCGTGACTGAGATCGATCCGATCTGTGCGCTGCAAGCGGCCATGGAAGGGTTTGAAGTCACGACGATGGAGGATGCCGTAGCTGAGGGGAACATCTTCGTCACGACCACCGGTTGCTGCGACATCATTCGCGGGGAACACATCGAGCAGATGAAGAACGACGCGATTATCTGCAACATCGGTCACTTCGATGTGGAGATCGACGTGGCGTGGCTCGAAGCGCAAGTCACCAGTGGCAAGGCGCAGAAGGTAAATATCAAGCCAGCGGCGGTTGGAGCCGTAGATCGTTACACGTTCGCCGACTCCGGTCGCAGCGTGATGTTGCTGGCCGAAGGCCGTCTGGTGAATCTCGGTTGTGCGACGGGACATCCTTCGTTCGTGATGTCGAACAGCTTCACCAACCAGACGCTGGCCCAACTCGCGTTGTGGACCGAACCCGAGAAGTACCCGCTCGGCGTGCATCGCCTGCCGAAGGAACTGGATGAAGAAGTTGCTCGCCTGCATCTCGGCACGATCGGCGTGAAGCTGTCGAAGCTGACCGCCAAGCAGGCCGAGTACTTGGGACTGCCGACCGCTGGTCCATTCAAGCCAGACCATTACCGGTACTAGGAGGAAGGGGACAGAAGTCAGGGAGCAAGTAGTCAGGAAGGCCGATGCCCGATTGACGAACTGCGGCGAACGTCCGAAGACTTCGGACGTTTTGAGATCAGCATCGCAGCCCGGCTTGGGAACAGGCCGGGCTGCTCGTTTTGAATGTTCCTGAAGCTTGATCGCCAGCGTTCAGTCGGCAGCGAAGTATTGCTTCAGCTCGTTGACCAGTGCTTGGGCGCGATCTTGGAAGGCCTGCGAGTCGCGGCCTCTCCCTTGTGGTCGGACGTTGACCGAGATGTGTAGGCGCTGCGAGTTGCTTTTGACGCGCCGATCAGCGAGGCC
>JAYTXB010000692.1:0-4077 GCA_043743205.1 Schlesneria sp. | reverse complement strand
GCCGTCGGAGCTTCCACGTGAGCCAGTGGCAACCACGTGTGGAATGGGAACAGCGGCACTTTCACCATGAACCCGGCTGCGATCATCAGGAAGAGCGTCGCCTGCAACTCCTCTGGCAGCGGATGTTCGGCCAAAAACCGCGAGAGATCCGGAATCGAGAACGGCGTCGTCAGCGGCAGGCCCAGTGCGAGGCTGAGCTTGTAGGACTCCGTCACCAACCAGATCAGCCCGAGCAACGTGATGACGCTCCCCGCCAGCGTGTAGATGAAGAACTTTCCCGCCGCATAGCGTCGCAACGGTCCGCCCCAGATGCCGACTAAGAAGAAGAGCGGGATCAGCGTGAACTCGAAGAAGACATAGAACAGCACTAGATCGAACGCACAGAAGACGCCGATCAGGCCGGTCTCCAAGATCAGCAGACTCGCGTAGAACTCGGCCGAGCGTTCTTGAATCGCAGTCCATGACACGAGGACCGCCGAGATCGTGAGGACCGTCGTCAGCAGGATCATGGCCAAGCTGATGCCGTCGAGTCCGAGATAAAACTCCAGCTTCACCGCCGAACTGCCCGACACGGTCGACTTACCGGTGGCTTCCGTTCCGGCCGACGGCCCAGAAACGACATCGAGCCAAACCTGTCGAACTTCCAAACGTGGCTGAACGGGACCGCGCTCGCTCGGGTGAGTCTCCGGCAGTGCGAGAAACTGCGACGCAACACCGAGCGACACGACACACGTCGCCAGCGTCGCGATCAACGCCGTCCAGCGCGCTCGCACTGGCGGTGCCTTCGCGTCGAGCAACAGCAACAACGCTGCTGCCGCCGCTGGCATAAAAATCATCACCACAAACAAACTGGGCATGGAAACCGCCTACCTGCTTTCAATTCTTCTGCTTAACTTCTTCTCGTCTTCGCCTTGTCCCCTCGCCCCGGCCTTGCGGGGAGAGGGTGAGGGGTCTTCCTGCAACTGTACTTTCAAGTCGCCTTCGCAAAACCTACAGCCCGCCCGCCAGTGCCCTTAGCACCGACACGAGGCAGACCACCAAACCGATCAGCATCACCATCGCATAGTTCTGCACGAAGCCACTGTGAATCGGTCGCAGGACCGCACCGAACAGTCCCGGCAGGAAGCCGACACAATCGACGATCACATCCACGACCCACTTGTCGAACAACTCGGAGAGGCGAGCAATCAGCCGCAGCGGATTCACAATGAACCGCAGATAGAGCCAGTCGAGTTGCAGGCCCTCGTGCGACAGGTTGTGCAGCGGTCCACTGGCTCGCTTCAAACCTTGCGACACGGACGGCGAGAGAACGTACGCGAAGTAGGCCGCGCCGATTCCGACGAGGGCCAGCACGGTACTGACTCCCATCATCAGCAGGTTTGGTTCGTGAGCGTGAGCCTCCGGCAGCCCCGGAGTGTGTTCGAGGTAATGGGCGTACAGATGCGTCGGCCCGGTCGCGATCCCGACGAAGAGCGCGGCCACGGCGAGCAGGTACAGCGGAATGGCCATCGCGGGAGGGGCGTCGTGAGGATGATGACCGGCCTCTTCGGGGAAGCGTTCCTCACCCCAGAACGTCATGAAGTACGCGCGGAACGTATAGAACGCTGTCATCAGTGACGTGAGCAACGCCACACCCAGGATCACTCGGTAGAAGTCGGCGTGTTCACCATGCTGACTCGCCGAGAACAGCACCGCCAGAATCTCGTCCTTGCTCCAGAAACCAGACAGCAGCGGAAAGCCCGCGAGAGCGAGTGCCCCTGCCAAGAACGTGATGTGCGTGATGGGCAGTGCTTTCCTCAAGCCACCAAACCGCCGCATGTCGATCACGTTGCCCATCGAGTGCATCACCGAGCCGGCCGACAGGAACAGCACCGCTTTGAAGAAAGCATGCGTGAACATGTGGAACATCGCGAACGTCACCGCATGAGTGGCGAGACTCTGATCCGCGCCGGCCGCGCCCAGCGACATAAACATGTAGCCGAGCTGGCTGACCGTCGAGTACGCGAGTACTCGTTTGAGGTCATACTGCGTGAGTGCCGTGATCGCGGCAATCAACGCCGTCGCCGCACCAATCCCCGCCACGAACATCTGAGCGGTCGGAGCGAGTACAAAAAATGGTGTGCAGCGCGCCACGAGGTACACGCCCGCCGTCACCATCGTCGCCGCATGAATCAGGGCTGAAACCGGCGTTGGCCCTTCCATCGCGTCCGGCAACCAGACGTGCAACGGGAACTGAGCCGACTTCCCCATCGCTCCCACAAACAGCAAAAAGCAGATCGTGGTGAGGATCGCCGGGTCTTGCAGATGAGCCACGCGGATCAGTTCGGGGTTGCCGAACAACTGCTCAAAATCGACGGTTCCAAACGTGGTCCAAATCAGAAATACGCCGAGGATGAACCCGAAGTCGCCGATACGGTTGACGACGAACGCCTTCTTGGCCGCCGCCGCCGCACTCGGCTTCTGAAACCAGAAGCCAATCAGCAGGTAACTGCACAGCCCGACCGCCTCCCAGAACACGAACATGAGCAGGAAGTTTCCAGCCAACACCAACATGCACATCGAAAAGACGAACAGCGCGATCGACGCGAAGAACCGCGGATAGCCCGGATCGCCGTGCATGTAACCGCTGGCGAAGATCGCCACCAGCAGGCTGACCGAGGTCACCATCACCAGCATCAGCGCCGTCATCGCATCGGCCCGCAGCGTCACCGCCACGTCGAGTTGCCCGACGCTGATCCACTGATAGATCGTCGTCACGACCGCGTGCGAGGCTTCTGTATGTTCGCCGTGTGCTCCCGCATGACCGAACCCACTCGGCACGACCGTCGTCAGCAGATAGACCGCCGCCGCAAGCGACACCGCCAGCGCCAGCACCACCGGCCGGTGGGCATACTGCCGACGAACCACCTGCCCCACGAGCACAATCCACGCACACGCCAGCAAGGGCGCGAGCGGAATCAGCCACAGCACGTCATTCGGTTTTAGCCAATCGAACACAGGATCAATCTCTTTCTTCAGTCAGTGATTCAGGATCAGCCCACAACTCTTTTGCCTATCGCGAACACATGCCACACGATGCGAAGTGATTGAACCACGAATCAAACGAATCTCCACGAATCAAAACCCGGCAGGAGCGTGTCGCTTTTCCTAAATATTTTTTTCTTATCTGTGCCCATCTGTGTGATCTGTGGTCAAAACCTGCTCCGCTTCACGTCTTCGTCGTGGGTGACTTCGGCGCACGACCGGCGGGAGTCAGATGCGGGAAGTCGGCGTTCGGATCAATCACCTTCGCGGGAGTCGAGTGAACCGGGCCACCCGACAACACGGGCAAGTCCTCCTCCCCGAGGTTCCCCCACAGGAAGACATCCAACGACTTGCGGCGTTGATAAAGCGTCAGGATCAGCGACAGCGCCAACCCGGCTTCACACGCGGCGATCGTCAGCACAAAGATCGTGAAGACCTGTCCCTGTGGGTTGCCGTGGTACTTGCCAAACGCAGTCAGATTGACCGATACGCCGTGCAGCATTAGTTCGGCTGACAGCATGATGAGAATTAGATTGCGGCGCGTGAGAAACCCGATCATTCCCAATACGAAGAGGATCGCCCCGACAATCAACTGGCTTTCAAGTGCGGTGGAAGTCATAGGTGTCCTTGAGACCTCCTCGGGGCAATGGCGATCGCGCCGATGGTCGCGACGAGCAGCACCGTTCCGGCCAACTCGACGGCATACAGATAATCGGTAAACAACGACCGGCCGAGGACGCGTAGCGAACCGATCTCGCGCGGGTTGCTTTGAGGAGCCTGACTTAGCAAGTTGGCTTGAACGCCCGCTGGCATCGCGAGGAACTGACCGTGATGTGCCTCGTCCGCCGCCTTGCCGTCAATCCCGCCCCACTCTTGCAGTGAGAACAGCAGCGTGGCGAGCAGTGCGAACGACAGCAGACTGGCCATCGTCGGTTGAAACGCCTCGCGGTCGTATCCCGCCGAACCGGCTTGTTGAGCCAGCATGATGACGAACAGGAAGGTCACGACGATCGCTCCCGCGTAAACAATGATCGTCGCCGCCGCGAGGAACGG
>JAYTXB010000691.1:0-1125 GCA_043743205.1 Schlesneria sp. | reverse complement strand
TGCTTTCAGTTCCTCATCGGCCTGTTTCGCCTGAGCCAGCGCGAGATCACGAGTCACCCGCACGACGGCGTTGTAAACGGGACCAAACTTGTCGAGGCGGCTCAGGAAGAACTCGGCCAGTTGCACCGAGGTCACTTCCTGCGCACGCAGCTTCGCACCCAGTTCGCGAATCGTGGCAAAGGCGAGGTTGAGTTCGGGCATGATGAAATCCAAGAGCGGGATAGCTGTGTTCAGTTGTCAAGTGGAGTCGGGCTGCGATACGCCGCGAACACGAACGCAGGTTCGTCGCTGTTTTTGAGCGGGAATTGGCCGAGCTGCTTGCCTCGCGCGACATCGCCTCGAATGTCGCGGAAGATGCCCGGTAACGACTCTTCATCGTAGTGTTCGCTGGGATGGCGGCGAGTTAGATAGGTGAGGAGCAATACCTCGGCAGGTGGCAACTCGGGAGCGGCGGCTGGTTCATCCGGCTTCTTTTCGACGGGCTTGTCCTTTTTCTCAGTCCTGTTCTGAGCGGGCTGATCTTCCACGGCGATGGCTGCTGCGAGTGGAACCATCGCCGCGCTGAAGCCGCCCGCGCCCAAGGCCAGTTGCGCTGCGAAATGACGGCGATCGATGCGATTCGACGATGACATGCGAACACTCCTCAAAACAGGCGAGCCATCCGAGCGACGGCGGAAAGTCTATCGGCTGTCGCGGCGGGCGACAGTCACGACGGCGCGAGGGGTTCGTTGTTTGCAAACACGGCGTCGCGAGGGGTGCAGTCGCTATTTGTTGGTCCTATTCCAGTTCCAGTCCCCTCGCCCGGCTCTGCGGGGAACAGGCGAGAGGCGAGCCGAAGGAGAAGAACCCCTCACCCTAGCCCTCTCCCCTCCAAGGCGAGGGGCGAGGGGATAAAAAAAGCTCTGGTGCGACTCCAACCACCAATTCGATTGCACCCCGTCACGATCTCGAGAAACGGTGGCCTTCCTGTCACATTGGCCGGGGGCTACCTTGGCAGAGTCCATCCGTTTTAAATTCGACTGCGTCGCGGCTTTCAAGAACACCATCGTGATGCACCAAACTCGTTGGCGATGGCCGTTGTGGCTGCAGATTCTGATGCCCGTCAGCGGCCTGACGATGGCGGCC
>JAYTXB010000690.1:0-8493 GCA_043743205.1 Schlesneria sp. | reverse complement strand
GGTCTTCTTGCCCGCTTGAGCAAACGCGACGGCGAGATTGGCCAGCGTCGTCGTCTTGCCGTCACCCGGTTCGGTACTCGTGATGACGAGTCGCTGCGTGGCCTCGGTTGAGAATGAGATGAAGTTCCTCAAACTGCGGAACGACTCGGACTCCACGCTGTTCGGCTGCATGTGCGTCACGACTTGCTCGATGCCGGTCCCTTCGAGCGGTTCCATGCGGCGGATCATGGCCAGCATCGGCAGGCCGATCTGCCATTGCAGTTCGTCCGGCGAACGGAAGCGGTCGTCGAGGGTGTCCAAGACATAAATCAGACCAAGCCCCAGAGCGACCCCCGTGAACAGGCAGAGCAGGACTGTCGATGAAATTTTGGGCGAGATTTTGCCGAGATTCACCCGGGGCGGACTGACAACTTTGATCTTCAAACCCGAGTTGGAGCCCATGTCGATCTTTTTCATCTGATCGAGAACGAGGTCGTAAAAGTTCCGCATCCGGCGCAGATCGAGATCGACAATTTCCATCTTGGCCATGTCATTGTTCATGCTCATCGCCATGCCGCGCTCACGGTCGAATTCAGTGCGAATTGCCGCCTCGTGGGCCGCCGCCTGCGCGAGCTTCTGTTGCGCCATCTGCCACAGCCGCGGCCCAAGTTCTCTGTCTCGCAAGTCTTTCATCGAAGCGGCCATCACTTGTGATCGCTCCGCGATCCACGTTTCAGTCGTCCGAATGCGGTTCTCCAACTGCAGAATCTGAGGATGGTTTTTGCCGTAGGTCTGCTGCCGTTTCTTTAACTCAGCCCGATCCGTCAACAGTTGTTCTTCAAAGCGGGCGCGCGAGTACGTGTCGGAGGAGCCGATCCCCATCGAATTCAACAGCAACTCACGCGAGACATCTCCTGCCGCCTGTTGCACGAACTGCGCAATGTCACTGCCGTTGCGTAAGGCCTCGCCCAGTGAATTCAAAAATGCCCGGGCCTCCAACGTCTTTTTCTGAGCCTCGACGAGGGCGTCGTTTAACTTGACCGTCCGCTCGATGACGACGTTCGTGCTCTTGTCGTTTCCTTGAATCAACACCTCTGAGCTGGCTTTCAGCAACAGCAACTCACCCTCTTTGTCCGCCAGTTTCTTTTCCAACGCGCCTTTTTCCTTGGTGAGGAGGACGAGATTTTCGTCCGAACTGCTGCGGTGCGTCTGCTTCATAAATTCGAGATACGAGCTGACGATCGCATTCACCACGACGGATGCGGTCTGTGGACTTTTGGAGACGTAGCGAATGGCGAGGATGTTTGTCATCCGGGCGTAAGAGACCGTGATCCCCTTACGCAATACGGTCGTGTAATCGGATTTTGGTATGCCCTGCAAGTCGATCCGGTGCTTGCTCGAAAGTTTTTTTATCGCTCCTTCGAGGACTTCATCGCACGTCAAGATTTTCTGGTAAGTCGGCATGACATCCTGAATGGCACGCTGTTCCGAAGTGTTCTTGCCTTCGAGAACATTCCCTTCTGTTTTAAGAATCAAGATTTCAGCCGCCGAGTCATACTTACGGATCGCAGTGCAATATTGGGCCACCCCCAGCGCTCCGCCGACGAGTACGCACAAAAACAGTAAGCCAATCCGATGACGAACGACTTGGAGAAAACGGGCGGCTTCCAACAGCGGGCCGTTGGGCTGGGCAGAGACGGATGTCGCGGAAGAATTGTCCGAACTCATAGTGATCCCACTGGAGACGGAATGGAGGCCGTCGTTTTCCGTCGTGCAGTCCGTCGCCGCGGACCATTGTCGATTGGCAGGCTTGGACTCTTAGAACCCAGGTAATGGCAGCGAAGCCCCGACACCGAACCGGATGATCGTGAGAGCTTCCATTACGACGGTCGCCGGTGTTTGTTCCACACTGACAACATCGCCCGGAGCCAGTCTTAGATTGGCCGAAGAATTTCGTTTGGCTTGGCGCAGGCTGACTTGAATCACCGCCGTCTCGGAGGCATTGGCTTTGCGGCGGATCACAAAAATTTTGTCGGCGACGGGCGTACTCATTCCGCCCGCCAGTGCCACAGCATCGGTGACTCGGACATCTTCCGCGATCGGGAACTCATAGCGATCCGGCTTTCGAACCAAGCCCATCACGTGCAGGGGTTCCGGGTCCCGTTTTTCAACTCGGATGATGGCACCGTCAGAAATGGCAAACGATTCGGTTCCAGACTTAATCGCGGAAACGAGATCGACCCGCAACGATTGGAACGAGCCATTCGTCGAGCCTCCCACGGGAAGAGCTTCCGTGGCATCGCCATTCAATCCGACCGTGTTAACGCCAGACAAGCTGTCGGAGGCGATTCGATCGGAGCGAGCTTCACCCGAGTGGGTCGGGTTGCGAATTTCGACAATCGTGCCTGCGTCTTTTTCCAGATTTCCTGCTGCGACCAGCGCGGCCAGCAGGTCACTGTTGCCGCGAGGCAAGTCATAAGTTCCCGGTTCCTTCACGGCACCCATGACCGTGACGCGATTAGTTCGCTGCTTCTTCATGGTCACGGTGATATTCGGACTGCGATACAACTGACGGTCGATGCAGGCCAACACAATCGCGGCTTCGGCCGCCTCCGTCTGCATTCCCGCGAGCTTGATCTGGCCGATCTCCGGGAGCGTGCCGACACCCCCTTTGTCGATGCGTACGGGGAAGCGAACCAGATCCTTTTCGTCCAATCCGGCCGCGATTGACACCTCAATCACGTCACCGAAATCGATCATGTCGCTGTCGGCTGAAACACGGGCGAGACGCCCGAGGTCGAGTGTTTGTGCGTTCTCTCGTTTGGTTGCCAATAATTCGGGAGGCATATTGCGAAACGAGAACTTGTCACCACTGGTGGCTTGGCAACCGGCGATCAGCACTAGCGATAACAGCGCCGCCTGCGCCGTCGAAACGCCGACGAACACGCGCCGAGAATGCCGCAACGCGGAACTTAAAATCGGAATGCTGTCTGAGTGATTCGCCATCGGGTGCTCATCGATACCAAGTGGCAAGCATTTCAATCGAGGCCCGACCTCTGCGCTCGTGGGGGCGGCAAATTGCCACAACGCCGATCACAACGGACCACCGATTCGCGGCGGGTTGTAGGAGAAGGTTTTCAAAGGGTCAATATGGATGTCTCACGCTGAAAATGCCCCGCCGGAGTGAACCTCACCGAGCGAGCAACACCCGCTGCGATATCCCTCCGGTCGGAGAACAGGACAGTTGCGGTTCTTCGACTTGTTCGCTGCGACCTCGGTATCTCCGATAATCACTTCAGTCGGCGCGGTGATTGCATTCCTGATTGCGTGTCGCCTCGAACTTCGCGACGCAATCAGTCCAAAGCTCTTGGCCTGCATTGCCTTCCGCAACCCGACTGAATGGAGAGTCGCTCCCCTCACCGTGCCATTGATTCAGTCCTCGAACAAACGGTTCGGGTGACATTGACGTGACGTTCATTAAACGCAACGTGTCCGCGTGGTGTTGCTGCGCCGGTTCGGACATTTCGAGAGCTTTGAAAGAAATTGCGCAGCGTCGCGATTTACTTGTGAAATCATGAGTTACGTCCCGGATGCGCGGTTCGCTCCGGAGACGATCTGCCCGTGTGCGTTGCCGATCGGCAACGTCCCGGCACGGTCGCTGCTAACTGAGTGTTCCGTTCAAGTCGCGGTGACAGGGTTAGTCCGACAGACCCTTCCGCTCAGCGGTTCAACACCAGTTTCTGTTCAGCAGTCTGCCGGGACTTACTCTCCGGTACTTCAGTTTAGCCCAAGAGAAAAGTGGAACATCCGGTTCGTGAACGCTCGGATGGGAGCCCGCTTTCGGACTCGTCGCCAGCCGCTTTTCTCACCTCCCTGAGTGGTCATCCGGTGATGACCGGAGACCACTCAAAGCCTAATTCCGAGCTTTGGTCATTCAAGGCTCGTCTTGATTTTCCTGTACGGGGAAGACGGTGAAGTTGTCGGCCGACGACTTTGCCACGTTGATGGGAAGCAGTTCCCGTGAACAAGCCGGGTTGGAATGAGGGTGTTCGTTCTACTTCGGTGTCGGTGGCTCGGAAGATTCTCTTCAGAGCCTGTTGAGTCAGTTCATTTCAAACAAGGAATTCAGACAATGTTCAGCAAGCTTTTCAATGACGAATCAGGCGTGATCATCTCGGCCGAATTGGCTCTCGTGCTCACGATCGCCGTCTTGGCGATGGTTGTTGGCCTCAGCGAAGTTGCTGTTGCCGTCAACACCGAGTTGAACGACATCTCCAACGCCATCGGTGCCTTGGATCAGTCCTACAGCTTCACCGGTTTCAGCTCGACCAAGTCGGTTGGTAACCTCAAGAACAGCGTTGGTGGCTCGAAGTTCGCCGATGGTACGGATGACTGCGATACCAACACGACCTGCGATCTGGTCTGTGGCGTTATCGGTGTTGTTGGAGAGAAGTGATCTCACTGTGTGAGCCTTCACCGGTTCGCACACTGTTGATGATTTGCGATACGCTTGCCAACCCCGCAGTCCCCCTGCGGGGTTGGCCTTTTCTTTGACACGCAGTTTGCGCAGAGGAATGAGAATCGGCGCGTCAATCACTTGTCAGTATTCCTCTGATGAACGAGGTGAGCCGTGTGCCGTGAGGCCACGGTTTTTTTGCGGTGTCGAAGCACCCGCAGCCTCACGGCATGCGGCTCGCCAAGGTCTCATTCGTGACCGCGCGAGGCATAACTGTGTGGGCAACGCCCCGCGCGCGAGTAGCGTTCGATCCTGTTCCTTCGATCGACGCGAGGGGCGTTGCCCGCGCGGTGAAACGATGTATGCCGCGCGCGGTCAGGATTGACCGGTTCGTCAGAAGCGATCCCCCGTCAAGAATCTCAGTCATGGAATGACTGAGCTACGTAGGCGAGTCATTCCATGACTCGCATTCTCAGCGGGAAGCAGCGTTTGCAACCGGCCAATTCTCACCGCAGGATGCATAGAGTTCGCGGCTCGCGTGTTCCTAATTTTGGTTGTCACGATACCAATCGACAATGCGACGCACGTGAATCGCGTGTGCCACGGCGGTTGAGATAGGCCCCAAACGCATCGCGGTGGTGGTTGATCCCAGAGCGATGCTGCCTCCGAACGGCGACACGATCAGTGCAATCCCGCTGATCGACACAGTCGCGACAATCATTTCAATTGGCGCGACGATTGCGATTTGGGTGTAGTCGCAGTCAAGGCCCGAGTTTGATTCAGTTGCGTGACAAACAGTTCAACGGCGGTTGACGACCTGTTCACGAAGCTCGGCATGAGAAAGTGGCGCGCGCCGGTTGTTGTTTGTATTCCGTGATTGCCGTTTGGGATCACGATGAGGCAAGTATCACTTGCCCATTCAGGAGTTAGGGTGCGGTCGCGCCGTAGCCTCCTGCAACAGTACGCGAATTCATGCTGTCGAACGGCAACGGACCGGCATGATCGCTGCAAAAGGGCTGTCTCGTAGAACCGTGGTGTCAGGGTTAATCCAACGGACTCTCCCACTTGGCCGTTCATGGTCGGTTCTCGCTTTGCCCTGTCAGTTCCTCGGATTGTTCTCCGGTCTTTCAAAATTCCGTGTGAGCGTTTGCAGCAGTCGGTGATGAGTTCGCGTGCGCACTTCATCAACGCTGTTGCTCTTCATGTTCCAGCGAGCAAGGCGCATTGGCCTTGCTCTGAGTGCGACTCAATTCGAGCGTTGAAGTTTCAGCGTTCGTGATGGATTTCCTGCGCAGGGAAAACGGTGACGTTGCTGGCCAGCGACTTTGCCACGCTGATGAGAGGGTGTTCTCGTCGGCAAGCCGTGTTGGAACGAGGGTGTTCGTTCTGCTCGGTGTCGGTCGCTCGGAAGATTTTCTTCTGGGCTTGTTAAGTGTCAGATCATTTCAAACTAAGGAATTCAGACAATGTTGAACAAGCTTTTCAATGACGAATCAGGCGTGATCATCTCGGCCGAATTGGCCCTCGTGCTCACAATCGCCGTCTTGGCGATGGTTGTTGGCCTCAGCGAAGTTGCTGTTGCCGTCAACACCGAATTGAACGACATCTCCAACGCCATCGGTGCCTTGGATCAGTCCTACAGCTTCACCGGTTTCAGCTCGACCAAGTCGGCTGCCAACCTCAAGAACAGCGCTGCTGGTTCGAAGTTCTCGGATTCGACCGATGACTGCGATACAAACACGACCTGCGATCTGGTCTGCGGCGTCAACGTGGTTGTTGGCGAGAAGTGATCTCACGGTGTGAGCCTTCACCGGTTCGCACACTGTTGATCCTCCGCGATACGAAGGCCGGTCCCACAGTCCTCTGTGGGACTGGCTCTTTTCGTATCGCCTGTCCACGCCGGTCGGTGGTTCAGTCCTCGGTCTTCGCTGTCGGCAGGCGTGGTCCCCCAGTTCTTCCCCTCAACGAAAAAGGATCAGAGATATGCTGCGTAAACTGTTTTCCGATGAGAGCGGTGTGATCATCTCTGCGGAGTTGGTTCTCGTGCTGACCGTCGCCGTGCTGGCGATGGTAGTCGGCTTGAGTGAGCTCGCTGTTGCCGTCAACACCGAGCTCAACGACCTCTCGAACGCGATTGGTGCCTTGGACCAGTCGTATAGCTACACCGGCTTCAGCTCCACGAAGTCGGCTGGCAACTTTAAGAACTTCGTGGGCGGTTCCAAGTTTGATGACACGACCGATGACTGCGATACCAATACCACTTGTGACATCGTTTGTGGTGTTGCGGCTGTGGTGGGCGAGCCGTGACTTCGGTGTGAGTTCAGTCCATCTCTCACAAAGTTGATTGTGGTTTGATGAAGGCCAGCCCGGCAGTTCCCTGCTGAGCTGGCTTTTTTCGTAGGCTCTCCGAATTGGAACTTCATTACCGAAGCCTTGGAGACTGTCGGATTAGTCGCGATTCGATCGTATAACCGCAAGCCGAAGGAGTGCGCGTGACGCTGAATATACCTCGCGCGGCAGAAATTGAGGTGTCGAGAGATCAGCCGGAACTCGGCCAAAGTCGAGACACTGGCGAGCCGCACGCCGTGAGGCTGCGGGTTCTTGATCGCCACAGGAAACCCGTGGCCTCACGGCACACGGCTCGCTTAAAATATTTCACTCATGGCCGCGCGAGGTGTAATTGAGCGAGCCTCATTCCCCGCCGCGTGAGGTATAACGACTTACGTTCGCGCGCGCCTTCGGCTTGCGGTTAAACGACTAATCCGACAGTCCCCTAGGCGGGTGGGTCACCATCAGAACCCAATTTCTTCAATCCTCTTGATGAATCAGGATCAATCCGATGCTGAGACGTTTGCTCTCAGAGGAAAGTGGCGTGGTGCTGTGGGCGGCATTGGTTCTCGTGGTGACCGTGACCGTACTGGCGTCCATCGCGGGCATCAGTGAAGTCGCCGTGGCGGTGAGTACCGAACTGAACGACTTCTCGAATGCGATTGGTGTTTTGAACCAGTCGATCAGCTAAACGGGTTTTACCTCTGACAAGTCCGTAGGCAATGAGTAGAACGTGGTGGCTGGCGGAATTTTCTTCGACGAAATCGATGACAGCGACGCGAACATGACCTGTGACATTGTTTGTGCCACAGGCAAGGACGGCGTGATCATCATTGGAAAGGGCTGACCAACACGACGACTGGAACGGAGATCATGAGGTTTGAGGGGAACGCTTGCTCTGCGATCAGTCCTCTGTCAAAACACTCCATCAATGCCGTACTTGTTCGATCAGCAATGCCGCGATGGCACCGGTCGGCTTCTGCCGACCGGTGCTTTTTTTTGGGTATACCCCGCAGTGGAAACTGACGTGACAAGCCACGCGGGCCATCACGTCCACTACCGTAGTCTTGTCGCTCCGCCAACAAGATGTCCCGTCGGCGGAGCGACGGGACTACAGTAGCGCGTCAGTGCGTCAGTTTCGGTCGCGTGAGGTACAACGAAGTGAGTGAGCGATGAGTGAAGTCCGTAGCGAATTTCCCGGATTACAACCGAGATCGAAGGTTGGCCGTTGGCAAGGAATGTTTCCGGCACTGCTGGTCATCGCGGGCTTTTGTCTGTTGGGAGCGGGGCGACTGAACCGGATGCACCTCTTCGATCCCGACAGCCCGTACTACGTGATGATGGCCCGGTCGCTCGCCGCGTTGCAGGGCTACTGTCGCACCGACGACGTTCTCCATTCGCCGTTTTCGTTTCGGCCTCCCGGCCTGTCGATCCTGCTTGCGCCGGTGGCACTCGCATTTCCGTTCGATGCCATCGCGGCAAAGTGTGTGGTCCTCGCATGTGCGGTGGTGTTGCTCGGGTTGGTCTATCTCACTGCCGAAGACCGTTCACTTTCCCAAAGCCACGCGCAACGGTGTGACTGGAGTGCGGTCGGAGTGGTCCTGCTTGTCGCAACCAGTCCGTACACGTTGCTCCTGAGTACGGAAGTCTTGAGTGAAGTTCCGTTCGCCGCGTTGACGTTGCTCTTGCTGCGATGGCTCACGCCTGACTCCGCCTCGCCTGACCCCGTT
>JAYTXB010000689.1:0-13469 GCA_043743205.1 Schlesneria sp. | reverse complement strand
AGACAGCCTCGCCATGAAACGCCGCCACTGCGGCTGGGACGACAAATTCCTCGTCCAAACACTCACCGGATCAACAACTTAGTGGGCGCTGGCCCTGGCTTCGCGAGTATTTCAAAGGGAAAGTTCTTGATCTTTTGATTTGGGTTTGGAGAATGTCGGGCGATCTGGCATGTTGTTTCGTCTCGATAATTCCTCCGTCTCGCGAGGAGGCGGGACCATCTCCATCATGTTCAGCCGATCGGTGGGTGGGTCGGAGCTTATTTGAGGTTTGTTTTACTGCAATGAGTCGATCATGCCTCTGGAAGATGTTGGTTTGTATCCTGCGGGGATGTCTGAGTTTGTGCTGCACTGGCAGGATGTGAACGCCGAATTGGGGGAGGCTCCGGCGACGGACATCAGGCGTTTCTTGAGTTCTTCCTTGCCTGACACCGGTTTGGCTGGCTCCCCTGTTTCCAGTGAGACTCTTCCATGATGTTAGCGACAGTTCGGTACAGCGTCTTACTCCTCTCGATGAGCTGCTCGGTGGTGGAGTCAGCGGAATCACCTGTCGGAAAGCTGTTTGCTGGGCGCGACACACTCGCGCCGCAGGTCGAAGAGAGTGTCGAGGCGAGGGCGTGTCTGGACGGGTTGATTTGGTTACCTGCCGCGTTTGAAGTGAGTGTCGAGGCGGGGACCGATTCCTCGATGGAGGCTCTCGTGCGGTTCCCGTCACCCAAACCGAGTGGCGTCACGATCAACGACCGTGTGGCGATGGAGTGGTATCCAGCGCGTGACAACAGCGGTGCGATGATTGATGCGCCGGCGATCGTGGTCGTGCATGAATCGGGTTCGAAGATGGAAGTCGGTCGCATTTTCGCGAAGGCGTTTCACGCGCAGGGAGTCCATGCCTTTTTGATCCAACTGCCGTTCTATGGCGTGAGGCGTCCGGCGGGGGTGCGTCCCGACGGTCGGCACTTTGAAGCGACGATGAAGCAGGGAATCGCCGATGTGCGCCGTGCCCGTGATGCCGTCGCCGCGCTGCCGCACATCAATGCGAAGAACATTGCCGTGCAGGGGACGAGTCTCGGTGGATTCGTGGCCTCGACCACGGGGGGATTGGATCGAGGGTTCGCGTCCGTCCACCTGATGGTCTCGGGAGGCGATCTGCATGGACTCGTGACGAACGGCCAGCGTGAAGCGGGACAACTGCGCGAGATGCTCGCCGAGGCGGGCTACACGGGTGACAAGCTGCGGGCGCTGCTCGATCAAGTGGAGCCACTCCGACTCGCGCATCGTCTCGGTGCGGAGCGAACGTGGCTCTACTCGGCCACGCGCGATCAAGTCGTCCCGCCGCAACACGCGATGAAATTGGCTGCGGCCGCGCATCTGACAGAAGACCATCACACGCGACTCTGGGCCGATCATTACACGGGGATCATCTATGTCCCGGTCGTGGTGACTTCGATCGTCAAGCACGTCAAAGCGATGAGTGACGAGTGATCGCGGCAGTGAGTTGGGGGATCGGCAGCAATGGATTTCCCTCAATAAGCCGTGTCGCTCGCCTGGGTATCAGCCAAATGGACAAACGGGAAGGTGATCCCACGGGGCGACGGAGAGGCTTGGTCACCGTTAGTCCTTGGCGACCGCTTTGCCAATGCGGCCTTTGACCTTGAACGTGAGTGGCTGTTCGCGACCGCTGATCGTTAGGAAGAACTCTTCCTCGAATGGTCCCGGTTCGTCAGGTGGAATGAAGGTCAGCGGCAGGCTGTGGACGGTCTTCGTTTCGGCGGGCGTCACGACCTTGAACGACTCGTTGCTTTTCGTCCGTTCGATCTTGTCGATCTTAAACGGCTTCTTGTTGCTGCGAATGATGACGTTCAGTTTCTTGGCTTGTCCGACTTCGGCCTGGACGAAAGGTGGCTCCGTTACGACGAGGTCCGCTTCGACTTTGGCTTCGACCAACACGGGGATTTGCGGGGTGTTGACATCGTCTGTGACGAGTGTGATCTGGTCACGCAAGCTGCCAGCGGGGGTTGTCGGCCTGAGCGTCACCACCAATTCGTAATTGACCAAGCCGTTGCCGCGACTTTTCTCGACGAGTTGCGGATTCAGGTTCGGGTTGCCCGCCGTGGCGTGCGTGATCTTCCAGTCGCCGCGACCTGCATAGTTGATCGCCACGCGCTGCTCGGCACCGGCACCAAGATCGACAGCGCCGAAATTGACCTCGCCGGGCACCAGCACAATGTCTTTGCGGATGAAGGCGGTAATGGGGAATTCGATCGTTTTAAAGGAACCTCTTGTCGGCTCAGAGAAGAACAGTGTCGCTTTGGAATCTCGTTTTCCGTCGTAACGAACCGTGTCCAAACGAAGCGTCAACGTGACCGTCGTTCCGCTCTTGACGATGATGGGGAAGGTTTTTTCATCCCAGCTCACACAGCCGCAGCCGGTGGTCGCGTTGGTGATGTGAATATCTTCCTTGTAGATGTTCTTGACCAGCAATTGGAGCGGCGCACTGGCCCCTTTGGCGACGTTTCCGAACTTGAAGTCGGTCCGGTTGAGCATCTTCTCGACCCACAGCGGGTCTTGCTGAGCGACCGCGGATGAGGTCAGCAACAAGACCAGACACACAGCACCCAGCGGGCGGATTGTGGGTGAAAATACCATCGTGCTTCTCGCTCCTCGAACGCGGCTCAAAACCGAACCGGACTCCCTGCCACTGTTTTGTTGTCACCGACTCAGTCTGCCGATGACAACAAACCTAAGGATGACACCGGCGGAGTAGCTCGGCCACTTGCCACGGCAGCCATTCACGCGATGAAACCAGTCTTCCACCGTGGAAGCGCCAGCCCATCGCAAGGGCGGACATTATGACGGGGCGCAAATCAAGTCAACGCGGGCTAGCAGTCCGTTGAAAAACCTAGGGTGGCCTTTCAGGCCATCCGTCTGTGGCATTGATCGCGGACGGGCAAAAGCGCCCCTCCGCCGATATTCAACAGGCTACTCGGCATGGCGACTGCCGGGACGAGCGAGACTTCGCGTGCGAAAACTGTCCTGCCTGAGTCACCGTGCCCACGAAGCATTTCAGACTTCTGATTGCCCTCCGGATGAGGAGCGTTCATATTGGGCGCGTCATTCGACGGATCAGTCCCTCTCGCGGGAATCACTTCATGAACTCATTTTTGGCTCGTTCGCTGGTGTTGTTGGCAGTTCTCAGGCTGGGAAGCCCGGCTTCCTCGGCGTGGGCGGAGGTCAAGCTGGCGAAGATTTTTTCCGACCACTCGGTCCTGCAACGCGGCGTGCCGATTCCGGTCTGGGGTTGGGCCGTCGCGGGTGAGTCGGTCTCGGTGACACTTGGGACTCAGACTCGCACCGCCGTGACGAACTCCGTCGGTCGCTGGCGTGTGACGTTCGACAAGCTCGCCGCCAGCGACGATCCGCTCACTCTCAGCGTGCGCGGCAAGAATCTGGTGACGGTGAGTGACCTGCTGGTCGGCGAGGTCTGGCTCTGCTCGGGCCAGTCGAACATGGCGATGACTGTCAGCCGTGCTCGCGACTTTGAGGCAGAGAAGAAAACGGCCGATCACCCTCGTTTAAGGATGTTCACCGTCAGGTCGGGGGCCGCAACGAAGCCGCAAGACGACTGCACTGGCGAATGGGAAGTCTGTGGTTCCGAGACCGTCGGTACTTTTTCAGCGACGGGATACTTCTTCGGACGCGAACTGCTGCACACGCTCGATGTGCCGATCGGACTGATCAACTCGTCGGTCGGTGGGACGGGAATCGAAGCGTGGACGAGCCTCGATGTGCAAGAGGCTCGCCCCGAACTGGTCCCGCTGCTCGAGACTTGGAATGATCGTGCGAACACCTACGATCCTGCCACTGCCAAAGCACGCTACGAGAAACAGTTCGCCACTTGGAAGGACGAAGCCAAGCAGGCTCGCGCCGAGGAGCGAGAAGCGCCGCGCCGTCCGCCCGAGCCGGTCGATCCGCGCGAAGATCGGAATCATCCCGCCAACCTCTTCAACGGGAAAATCGCACCGCTGATCCCATTCGCCCTGCGGGGAGTCCTCTGGTATCAGGGCGAACACAACGCGCGGACTATTGAGACGGCCGAGCTATACCGCCATCAATTGCCGCTGCTGATCGACGATTGGCGCGACCGTTGGAATCAGGGAGAAATTCCTTTCGCGTGGGCGCAGCTCCCCAATTTTAAGAAGCCGACCAGCGAACCGCAGGTCACGAGCGAATGGGCCGTGATGCGCGAAAGCATGTCGCGCACGCTGTCGGTTCCCCAGACGGGCATGGCCGTGACGATTGATCTCGGCGAGGCCAATGACATCCATCCCAAGAACAAACAGGATGTTGGCAAGCGTCTCGCAGTGTGGGCTTTAGCCAAGGTCTATCAGCAAAACGTCGCTTCGTCGGGACCGGTCTATGCGTCTCACACGATTGAGGAGTCGCGAGTGGTCGTGAAATTCGATCACTTCGCAGGTGGACTCACCGTGCGAAGTGAGGGCCCACTCAAGGGCTTCGCCATCGCCGGTGAAGATAAGAAATGGCACTGGGCCAGCGCGGCGATCGCGGGAGAAACGGTCGTCGTGTCGCACCCCGCAATCGCCAAGCCGCTGGCGGTGCGCTATGCGTGGGGAGACAACCCCGCCTGCAATCTCTTCAACGCCGCCGGTCTGCCCGCCGCCCCGTTTCGCACGGATGACTGGCCACATCCGAATGCGACGCCAACACGCTAACAAGCTCCTGTCAGCCCGTTGAAAGACGCGGAGAATGTCTTCCTCGTCCTCAACAAAAACCAACACGGATTGCTGAGACCCAAGAACGCGGCGACCCGGACACTTCTCAGCGTCCGGGTCGCGTGAGATCAACTAGGTTGTAGTTTCTCAGCCCACCAACTCGGGGATCGGCTGACCTTCTGACAGAACCATCAGCGGTCGGCGGCCGTGGTCGTAGAACGTGTGGTGATGGTCGATGCCCAGCGTGTGGTACATCGTCGAGAGGACGCAGCCCGGCGAGTACGGCTTGGTGGTGGGGTACTCGGCGCGGGCGTCGGTCGTGCCGATGGCTTGACCCATTTTCAAGCCGCCGCCCGCGAACAGGACGCTCATCGCACCGGGCCAGTGGTCGCGACCGGACCCCGGATTGATGCGTGGCGTGCGGCCGAACTCGCCCATCGCCATGACGAGGACTTCGTCTTGCAGTCCGCGCACGTAAAGGTCATCGACGAGGGCCGCCACCGCCATGTCGAACTTCGGTAGCAGGTTGTTCTTCAGTTGAGCGAAGTTGTCGCCGTGAGTGTCCCAACCTCCGCCCGCCTGCACCGTGATGTAGGTCACGCCCGCTTCGACGAGCCGTCGCGCAAGCAGGCAGCTCTGGCCGAGATCGTTCCGGCCGTACTTCTCTCTCAGTCGCGGGTCTTCCTGGTTGATGTCGAAGGCGCGCAGTGCCTTCTCGCTCGTCACCATCTCGAAGGCGTCGCGATAGAACTTGTCGAGGCCGACGATGTCCCCCTTCGCATCGATGTCTCGGCGGATGGTGTCCACCTGACCGAGCAACTGCTGGCGGCGTTCGAGTCGCGACAGCGTGGTCTGTCCCGGCAGCTTCATGTTCTTGACCTGGAAGCCCTGGTCGTTCGGGTTGCTGTCCGGCGCGAACGGGTTGTACGACGCACCGAGATACGCCGCCTTGCCCAGTCCGATGCGCGAAGGGACGTTGCAGTAGGCGGGCATCCCCGGCTCATTCGGTCCCTTCAGAGCCGCCACGACCGAACCGCACGAGGGATAAATGTTGTCGCCCACTTCGATCGTCGGCTGATATCCGGTCAGCATCCACTGCGAGGCCATCCCGTGCCCGGCGTTCGTATGCGTCGCCGAGCGGACGACCGAAAACTTGTCGAACATTTTTGCCTGCAACGAGCAGTGCTCACCGATCTCGATGCCGGGGACGTTCGTCGGGATCGGCTTGAACTCGCCGCGATACTCGGCGGGCGCAGTTGGCTTCAAATCGTACATGTCGAGGTGGCTCGGTCCTCCCGCCTGCCAGACGAGAATCACCGACTTCCGCTTCGATGAAACGCCCCCTTCCGCAGCAGCCGCTTCGTGACGCAGCAGATTCGGCAGCGTCAGGCCACCAATCGCCAAGCCGCCCACGCGAAGGAAGTCCCTCCGATTCACACCGTCACACGTCCGCGTGTTCGATCCAAGAATGTCGAGCATGATTGGGCCTCATCTTTCAAGCGGAGTTCACAAACTTCGATTTTCCGTTACTGCACAGGGAGAGCGGTTTCTGTGACCGCTCTAAATTTGTTTCAAGAGTTGTCGATAGCCTTGGAATTCATTCTTCCAGTCACCGTAACAACCCGTAAGCCCGCACTTCGGACAACGACAACCGAGGTATAGCCAGCGAACGTCTTCTGATTCAGGGTACAGCGATACACCAACAGTCACTTCAAATTCTTCCGCATTGCAACAACAGCCACTCTGTTCAAGTTCCGCGTTCGCCAGAAAATCGGCGCTGTCGCCAATTGTGTGTTCATTCAAACATGCCACGCACGTTCTTATTGCAGCCCCTTCATTGTCATCGACTCGGATACGAAACACTCGACCACCACAGACACAAACAGCATCGGCAAAGTGGTCCACTGGGTATTCATTCAGTTTGCTGTAGCGTGCAAGCTCGGTCCTGATGTCGGACTGCTCGTCTCCGTACCAAAACTTGCCACGTTTCTTGATGGTCATGGTCAAACTTAGTCCTGCCAGAACGCTCCCAAAACGTCACTGAAAAAGGCTGCACCGACGAATAGATTGAATGTCCGTTGAATCATCGAGAATCCTTGTGGTTAGAGGCGACCAAGAAGCCTCTGGACTTGGTTGATGCACTTCTGGCGAGTTGCGAGTGGAGATCGTGCGTGACGCGAATGGTGTTTCATGCAATTCGCGAGGTTGTTGATCATTGCGTTAATCGAGCGAGCTTGATCGGCGAACGAGAGTTCACCGAATGTCTTCGTGTCCTGTTTGTGTGCCAGCTTTGCCATGCAAATACCGCCTTGAATTACAGTTTGATTCGGGCGTCCAACGAGCAGCGAAGTCTGTGTACGGGGCATCACGAAGCCGACGCCAATGGCCCCCTCTGGCTCGTCTCTTCAGTCGGGACAACCTTGTCCTTTGGAAACCGAAGCTTGACACCTGATGCCGATTCGCGAGATCGGATGTCGTCAAGAAGGGCCGTGATGTCGTTGTTGAATTTGGCAGCCAAGGCTTCGCGGATGCGGTGAACTTCGGCCACGATGGGGTCAGGTTTCATCTGAACTGTCCTCAAAAAAATCTACTCTGTCCTCAAACAATTCTTCGGGGGTGCATATCACGGGCATGTGTCTGCCGAATGCCGCACAAACTCGTTCAATCTTCCTGATGATTTGCCCGTTTGCAATGTGCTTACAGTTCCAAGTCAACAGGTAGTCAACCTCATGAACCGCCGCAACGGCAACATGCACCGCATCCTGAGTGGCTCGCCCCGGAATGACACCAGTCCGCAGTATCGCTTCGGTCAGTCGGTCAACTTCCTCAACAGTAGCCAGTCTTGTCATTCCTTGTACGGCTTCAAGCCGCTTCTTTGCCTCAACAGGGTCACCATTAGAGATTTCATCAATCACAGCCTGAGAAATACAGCAATCAAATCGTTCACGCTGAGTTTCCCACCATTCCTGGGTCGTCTGTTGATGAGCGGCCACCAGCAAGTCACGACTCCGGCGTGCCACCAGATAACTGATCAGCGTTGTTTCCAAGTAAACAGATTCCATCTACACCGCCTTTGAGCATCAGTGATTGAACAGAAACTCCTTCGAGTTCACCAGCGTCCATAAGAGGTCTTCAGCTCCCTTGCGAGGTTCGGGGTCGCGGTCGATGTAGCTGGCGGCATTGATGATCTCGTCGCGGGTGGGGTAGCGGGACAGCGAGGCGAGGTAGAGCTCCTCGACAATTTGGTAGGTAGAGCGTTTGGCCTCGAACAGCTTGGCGATGCGGGCGTTTCCGTTCTGAAGTTTGCCTTCGACTTCGTCCGAGTTGGCGAGGAGCAGCACCTGGGAAAGCGTTGCGCCGGTGGAGCGTTCGCATTCGCAGCCGCTGACCCGGCGAGGGCGATCGAACGTGTCGAGGAAGTACGAACCGAAGCTCTCGTTGGGGAGATCGACCGCACGGGCGCTGGCGCTCATGTTGCTGAACTGCGTCTTCGCACCGGTCGCCTGCTCGACGGCATCGTGCATCACTTCTGCGGGCAGGCGGCGGGCGTAGTACCTCGCGAAGTTTTGTTGATCGCCGCGATTGTCGTTCGTCGGTTCGGACGCGAGCTGATACGTCTGGCTCTGCGCCATCAGGCGGACCATGTGTTTGATGTCAAGTTTGTGATCGCGGAACTCACGGGCGAGAGCATCCAGCAGTTCGGGGTTCGACGGCGGGTTGGTCTCGCGCATGTCGTCGATCTCGTGAACGAGGCCGCGTCCGTAGAAGTGGCCCCACAGGCGATTGACGAGCGTGCGGGCAAAGAACGGATTCTCGGGCTTGGCCATCCAATCGACGAGGGCATGTCGCGGGTCTTCCTCGGGCGTGAACTTCGCGACCGGGCCGTCAAGGTACTTCGGTTCGAGGCCCTTGCCGGTGACGGGATTCGTGTCGTTCAGCGTGATGTTGGGCGATGTGTAGTACGGCGGCGGTTCGCCAAAGCTCTTGCGACCGAGCCGCGTGTAGAAGCCCGCCAGCCCGTAGTAGTCCTCCTGGCCCCAGCGTTCGTACGGATGATGGTGACACTTTGCGCATTGCAGTCTCAGGCCGAGAAAGACTTGCGCGGTGTCGGCCGTCGTCTGATGCAACTGATCGTCGCGAGACTGCCAGAACCAGTTGATGGCCGGTGCGTCGGGCCACTCGCCACTGGCGGCGACGATGCCGCGGACGAACTCGTCGTAGGGGCGGTTCCGCGCGATCATGTCCTTCAGCCAGTTGTGGAAGGCATACGAAGCGCGGTCGGACCCGGCGAGGTTCGAGTTCCTCAGGATCGATCCCCACTTCATCGCGAAGTAGGCGGGATAGTCGGACGACGCGAGCAGCTTTTCGATCACCGCGTTCCGCTTGGCCGTGCGTTCCTGGTCCGAGGCGGCTGCGATTTCGGACTGAAACGCGCGGACTTCCTCGACCGTCGGCAGACGGCCGCACAGATCGACGGTCACGCGGCGCAGAAAGGTTGCGTCGTCACAAGCAGACGACGGTTTGAGACCCAGCTTCTTCCACTTCTCGGCGGCAAGCTGATCGATGAAGTTCTTCGGCGCGAAATCGGGGATGCTTGCGAGCGGAGCGCCTTGCGGACGAAGGACTCGGCAGACGGCAACCTGTCCCATGTAGCGGGTCATGATGGCCGCTTCGCCCGTCGGTTCGTTGGCGGTGATCAGACCGTCCACGCTCACGATGGCGACGACATCCAAGTTGCTGCTGTACTCCGCCTCGCGAGTCACATCGCGGCGACTGCCATCGGAGTACTCGGCCAGCACGACCAACTGTTGTTGTTCACTGGCATTCATCACCCGCTCACCCGGCGTCATGAGGAGCTTCGCCACGCGAGGAGCATTCGGAGCCGAAGCCGGGGCACCTGCCTGAATCCACGAGAGAATCAACCGATACGGTTCGGAGCCGGGTTCGATCCGCCGGCCTCCGCCATGCGGGACAGCCGCTGTTCCCTTGAGCAACAACAAACTCTTCTCGGGAGCCGACACCATCACGCGCCGACCGCGACCTTCCGCGATGAGAGCGTTGTAATCGTAGGCCGTGTCGAACCCGAACAGCGACAGCTTGAAGCCGTTCTGTCCGCTGGCCTTCCCGTGACAGCCGCCAGCGTTACACCCGAAGCGGCTCATCAACGGCGAGACTTCGGTGGCGAAGTCAACCGGCCGCAGTTGATCCAACCCGGAGACCTCCACCGGCACGCTCAACTTCTGCGAGCCGAGCGTCACCTCGATCGAAGTCACTCCATTCGCGTGAGGCACCAGATACCCGGCCGCATCGACCGACACGACCTTCGTATCGCGACTGACATACGCCGCCTTGCGAGTCACATCGCCCGGCCCCTCATTCACGAGCAACTGTCGCCGGGCAAACGCATCTCGGAACTCGACTTTCACCGGTTCGACCCGCAGGTCAGCAGCACGAGCCTCATTCGACGACGCCACTGCCACCATGCAGACGGCAAAGAAACCAATGTGCTTCCAAGAGGAATTCATGGGCTAGACCATTTTATCAGGCAGGCGGATCAAGGCGGGCGTGAAGTCGGCGGGCAAGTCGGCATGTGCAAACCTCACCGTTCCGAACGACGAGGTATCTAGGATTGGCTGAACGAAGACCTACGTTACACGAATCGGCAACGATTGAATCGTACGCTCCGGAAAAATCAGGGGCAACCGGAGGAACGCTCATCGGCCAGAACTTCAGTCCGATTGTGCTGGTCCCACGGAGTTGAACGCCCGGCACTGTGACAGCCGGTTGTTCATGGCGAATAGCCTCAACTTCCGCAAACCTGCCAACGCTCTCCGTGGGGAAATCTCGGTCACTTGTTCGGGACGAATCCTGAGGCTGACCACGACACTTTGCTCGATTCTCGGCGGAGTCTGGTAGCCATGGTCACTTATACCTCACGCGGCGGAGAATCAGGCTCACTCAATTAGCCGGAACGCGCTGGCGTCCGGTTCGAGAGAGAGACGATTGAATTCCGAACCGGACGCGAGCGCGTTCCGGCTGACACGTTCCACAACACAAGTATCAACACGTTTGGCAGAGAACCAATATGTCCTGCCGCTCGCCTGACACCTCATGCGGACAAAGCTGAGGCACTGGCGAGCCGCCTGCCGTCAGGCTGCGGGTTCTTGATCGCCGCAGGAAACCCGTGGCCTCACGGCACACGGCTCGCTTGAAACAGCTTGCTCATGGCCGTGCGAGGTAACGGTCGCATTCACACACCGGCAATCCGGAAGGGGGTCAGAAGAAAAGTAACCCGCAGCGTGAGCGAGGAAGTCTAACTGTTTTCAGGGTATTACACGCCCTCGCTCACGCTGCGGGTTTCTAAGGCGAGCGGCAGGAGTTCGCATACCAACCGTAGACCGGACGCCTACGTCCGGTCGGCTCAAACAGACCGGACGAAGGCGTCCGGTCTACGGTAAATCCTCACCCGCCGTTCGCCTTACAAGACCCCGTTGTGAAAAAGAAAACTGATGATCTGGCAGGGCTTCAGCCTTTGATAAGCCCGCCGCGTGAAGCCCTCTGTTCACGAGACGCACCGGCAAGTTTCGTCACTACGCCAACCGGCAGATGTTTGCTGGAATCGTTTGGAACCACGCCTCGCCCAGAATTCGCGCCACTCAACCAACACCAGCGGTCGCATCACTCCCGACCGCGAATCCAATCGGCGATCCAAAGTTGACTCGTTCCGTCGGCGGTGCGCGTCGAGGTCCACATGAGGCTCTTGCCGTCGGGGCTGAAGACCGGCAACACGTCGGCCGCCGTGCTGTGTGTGATCTGCTTTACTTCGCCACCCTTGAGCGTGCCGTTGCTCCAGTCGAGGTCCAGCGTGAAGAGATTGAAGTGAGCCGAGTTTGGGCCCTTGCTGTAGTCGGCGCCCGACCAGACGAGGTACTTGCCGCTCGGGTGAAAGTACGGGCACCAGTTCACTTGATCGAGATTGTTCGTCAGTTGGACCTCGGTCTTGCCATCAGCCGAAATTGCGAACAGTTGCAGCATGTGCTCCTTCTGCCGATCCGAACGGAAGATCACCCACTTGCCATCGGGAGCAAAGAACGGCCCGCCGTCGTAGCCTGCGGTGTTGGTGAGTTGCCTGACGTTCGAGCCATCCGCATCCATGACATACAAGTCGGGATCTCCATCACGCGACGACGTGAAGACGATCTGTTTGCCGTCCGGTGAGAAGCTGCCCTCGGCGTCATAGCCGGGTGAATCGGTCAAACGCTTCATCCCGGTCCCGTTCGCGTTGACGAGGTACAAGTCCATGTGAGGATCGAAGTCCCACATGTAACGTCGTCGTCCCCCTTTGGCCGCTTCTTCGCGCGCGGCCAGTTCGGTTTCGTCGATCTTGGGATCGGTGTGACTGGAAGCAAACAGAATCTTCGAGCTATCTGGCGTGAAGTAGGCACACGTCGTGCGACCTCGCCCGGTACTGAGCAAGCGCGGCGTCTTCTCGTCCAGCTTCTGAACATAGATTTGGTAGAAGGGATAGCCGACCGGATACGCCTGGTACACGATCGTGTCTCCCGACGGCGAGAAGTAGCCCTCCCCCGCGCGAGGCAACCCCGACGTGACCTGCCGAATGTTGGCCAGGTGTTTCGCTTCAGCCACCGAATCGGTCTCGACCGGCGGTGCAGTCAACAGTGCGACAAGTAACAGGAGCATGATGAGGTCTCTCTCTTGTCCCCTCGCCCCCGCCTGTCTTCGGAAATGAATACAGGGGGGAGTGGGCTAGGGTGAGTTTTTTTCTTCATTTGGTCGGCGACAACCCGCCACAACAGCGGGGCGAGAGTATAGGCCCCGACCAACCTCATCGCGAGTCGCACATTCTCACTCCGAGGACGGACATTGCCGAGACGCCAATTGCGTCTGCCTCCGCGCGCTCCTTAGAATCGCGCCGCTGTTCTTTAGGGCGAGAGGTCGGTGAAAACGATTCGTGGAATAGGCTTCCAGCCCGTTGTTCCGCCGGACGAATGACAGGCTGGAAGCCTATCCCACGGGTCAGACAACTCCTGTCGCTGCCGATCTCCCAACTGAGTCCCTCTATGAAGCTCGACCTTTCGACCACCTTTTTGAACGGTGAAGAAGACCTCACTGCGGCGCTGATCCCGCCCGCGCGACCCGTTCCATGGGGACGACGGGCATTAATCGTGCTGATCGTGCTGGCTGTCGTCGTCTATCTCGCATTGGTTAGCTCCGCGTTGCGAAACCAGTTTCGCTTCGGTGTTAGCCCCTTGAACGACGGTTGGTTCCGCATCACGGATCGCGAGCGAAAGTTTCAAGTCGATCTTCCCGCCTCCCCTAAGCAACGAACCCAATACTCTGAGGTTGAGTACCACCTGTTGGATCGATCTCCCAGCGTGACCGTGCGCAGCTATTCCGTCGCGCGGGAGTTACTCAACAAGTCGGCCACTAAGACTCTGCAAGACCTCACGCAAGCGAGCAATTCGACGGACACCGTCAAAGTCCTCGACTCGGGTTTGCTCAACTCCAAGTCGCACTGGATGGAGTCGATCATTCCCGTCGCCAGTGCCGAAGGCCAGTGCGCGATGCGCCGACGACTGATGATTCACAACAAGCAACTTCTCGAAGTGACCATGTTCGGACTGGAGACCGAAGTGATGGCCGCCGACGCCACGCGGATCATGAAGTCGGCCCAATGGCTCGATCCGTAGTTCCCCGTTTCTTCTCCTGCTCATCACTCGC
>JAYTXB010000688.1:0-1374 GCA_043743205.1 Schlesneria sp. | reverse complement strand
GGGTGCCGTGAGGCCCCGGATTCTTCGCCGAAAAGTCCGGGGCCTCACGGCACCCGGCTCACCAAACCCTGACCGTGATTAATGCGCCGAGTCTCATCGAGCAGACGCGAAGCTGGAGCTTCGAGAGCGTGCGTTCCCAAGCAGGAGCTTGGGAACGAGAGTTCGAGTCACGAGAATTAGTGTCACGAGAGTCGCTTCAACGGAGTGAACATGGCGAAGAAGAAACCGGTCCCGATGCCGCCGGAGTCGGAGGTTCGCGCGGCAGTCTTGTCGGCGCTGCGACCGACGACTGAACCGGTCTCGGCCAAGCAGTTGGTGGCGTTGTTGAAGGCCGCGCTGCCTCTGGATGAAGCGGCGCTGAGTCCAATCTTGGACGGGGCTGTGACGCGCGATGAACTGTATTCGTTTCCTCCCGCGCGAGCGAAAGGGAAGCCACGTTATTGGGATCGCGATCAAGCTCACTTCGGTCGCGAACTGATCGTGGCGCTGCTCGAAAAGAAAGGGCCACTCTCGAAGGCCGATGTCAAAAAGGGAGTGAAGGGTCTCGATGCGGTCACGTTTGAGCAGGCTTTTGAAACTCTTTTAGAGAGCCGCCGTCTCTCCGAACATCCGCCGATCGGTCGCACCAAGACAGTGAAGTTTGGCAGTCGGCCACCCGCGCCGGAACTCTACCTGAAGGATGTTGAGGCACTGCTGAAGAAGGTCGTCGGGCAATTGTCGGCGGTCGGAATTGAACCCGAGGCATTGCGTCGCGCGGTCTGGGACGTAGTGGCTCACGCGGGAGTGGCTGCGTCCAATGAGCCTGCATTCGAGCCAGCGAGATCAGTTCGAGCTGACTCAGAACGAGCGGCTTCGCCAGAACCAATCGTCGCACGCGTCACGACTCTCAACATCTTGCTATTGATGCGACAGATCGAACCGGGGGCCGAGCGTGGCGCGATGGTCTCCGCACGTGATCTGCGTCGCGTGGCGAACCTCGATAAGTCGGAGTTCGATCTGGCCGTGTTAGACCTCGCGCGGCAAGGTCGGCTCATGTTGCATCGACACGACCACGCCAGTCATCTCGCCCCACATGAACGGGATGAACTCGTGACCGATGGGGCTGGCAACTACTACGTTGGCTTGGCCCTGCGTCGGACTGAGGCCTGACCCTCCAAAGGACTTTCGATGAATCCCTTTCGCGATCTGATCGTCTCGGACCCGTGGCGTGAGCCTGTCAATGTTCCTGAGATTCAGCAGGACGTGTTCGACGAGTGCCTGCTCGGTCTGGAGCACGTGCGCCGCGCCCGGCATTCGGCCGCGTTGCTCATTCATGGCGGAGCGGGCGCGGGCAAGACGCACCTCCTGAGCCGACTCCGTTCGTACCTGACACTC
>JAYTXB010000687.1:0-2443 GCA_043743205.1 Schlesneria sp. | reverse complement strand
GCTTCAAACTTTTCTCTTCAGCATATTTTTTGACGAGCGCTTCGAGTTTTGAAGCTTGCCAATCGCTTTGTGAAACTTCATCGATCAGCATTGCAATCGATCTTCCTCGTTCAAGTTCACCCGCGGCCTTACGGCACGCGGCTCGCCTGATTTTGTCGCGGGGGCGGATTTGCCCTCGTTCCCAAGCTCCCGCTTGGGAACGAGCCTCTTGGAAGCTCCAGCTTCCCGTTCATCAGAGAACCACGTCCCGCTCGCCAAGCCGGAGCTTGGAAGGCGCACGTTCCCAAGCTGGAGCTTGGGAACGAGAACAGGAGACTCTCACAACTCAACCCGCGGCCTTACGGCACGCGGCTCGCCTGATTTGTCGCGGGGGCGGATTGAGGAGCAAACGCCTCCGACTTTGTCGTCATGCACGCCACGAAAATCTCTTCGAGCGAGAGCCGCCTCACTTCGACGTGCGCGTGATTCGGATCGGCTTCCAGCGCGAGGCGGCCCGTCTCATCAAGGTCGCGCACCATCAGCCGCCAGACGCGGTCGAATCGATGCGCCGTGAGCAGCAGCGCGGGCGAGAGCAATTCCGGCGGCGCGGTCTCGATGTCGGCCAGCGTCACGATCACTTCGCTCACGCGGTCTTTGAGGACATCGAGCGGCTCGCACAGAATCAACTTGCCGCCACGCAGAATGGCCACCACGTCGGCCACCCGCTCGACTTCCGCGATCTGATGACTCGACAGTAGCACCGTCCGACCGGCCGAGGCGATCTCGATCATGCTTTCAAGAAACTCGCGTCGCACCAGCGGGTCGAGGCCCGACGTCGGCTCATCTAGCACGAGCAACTCCGGTTCGTGAGCCATCGCCAGCGCGAGCGACACTTTCCCCTGCATCCCCTTCGACAGCGACTTGATCGCCAGATCGGGCAGCCCGAACCGCTGCACGATCTCTTCGTACCGCTGTTGAAACCCGAGCGGATAGAACCCCGCCGCGAACCAGCCGATCTCCCGCACGGTCATCCATTCGTAGAGGGCCGGCCGGTCGGGCATGTAGCCGACGCGCCGCCGAATCTCGGCTCCGTGCGTCTGACTGTTGAGGCCCATCACACGCGAAGCTCCGCCGTCGGGAGCCAGCAGCCCGAGCAGAATCTTCAGCAGCGTCGTCTTCCCCGCGCCGTTCTCACCCAGCAGCGCGATCACCTGCCCCCGCTCGCCGCGCAGCGACACGTTGTCGAGGGCCATGTGCTGCTTGAACCGTTTGGAGACGATTTGAAACTCGAAAATGCTGCTCATGACGGGCCTTCTATTGAGGGAAGACTTGGCGGATGTAACCACTCGCGACACACACCACGGCAAACAGCGGGAAGAAGCCCCATCGCAAAAACAGCAGGCCAACGGGATCAGGCTTACGGTGTCCGCGCGCGAGGCAGAGCATCGCAAACAACCAAAAACCGAGAACTGTGATCAGACACAGCCGAAAGACTCGACCGGAATCCAAGAGCAAGGCACAGAGCACCAACCAGGGGATCTGCTGCTTTAGTGTCAATCGAAGTGCATTGAGGTACTCGGGTTTTATCGCGTCAGACTTGTCATCGTGAGTCACTGAGTTTTCATCGGGTGGCATGGGGTACTCCTCGCAACGGGGGCGGATTCCGGACCAATGACCTGCCGAAGCTGGCAGCATGTGTTACGGGATGCTCCGCTTCTGGACGGCTTTTGTTTTTGACGCGACTCTCCACACTTCGTCCACCAACTTGAAGAACTCTTCCTCGGTGAGACCGCTCTGCTGCGCCTCCATCACGATCCCCTGCATCCGTTCGACGAGCAGCTTCTGTCGCGTCTTGCGGCAGCGTTCGCCCGCCTGCTTCGTGACGCGCAGGCCCTCGCCGCGCAGCGACTCCAGCACACCGTCGTTCTGCAAGTCGCGATACGCCTTGGCGACGGTGTTGGGGTTCACGGCCAGCGTCACCGCCAGCTCGCGCACGGACGGGACAAGATCGCCAGGCCGGAGAGCATCCTTGGCGACGGCATACACCACCTGCCGCCCGATCTGGTCGTAGATCGCCACGCCGTTGTCGGGGTCGATGCGGAAGAACATGATTCGCACTCCTGTACTAGACAGGTAGTACAGTAGTCACGTGAGCGGCGGCCGTCAAGAGAATCATTTCAGGAAATGGACGAGCCGAATCGTCCTTCAGCCCGAATTTTCCCACCTTTGGAGTGCGAGGATTCATCGTCGCTTTCCTTTCTCTGCTACGTTCACCATTTTTGAAAACTCTGGGCAGTTCCGAGTCCTTCAAAATCGCAAAGCAGTTATACCTCGCGCGGCCACGAGTGATGTGTTTTAGGCGAGCCGCATGCCGTCAGGCTGCGGGTTTCCTGCGGCGATCAAGAACCCGCAGCCTGACGGCATGCGGCTCGCCAAGGCCTCATTCGTGACCGCGCGAGGTATA
>JAYTXB010000686.1:0-2441 GCA_043743205.1 Schlesneria sp. | reverse complement strand
ACACTCAAACGCAACTTGCCCATCGGCCCCTCGGAAACGTCACCAATGTGACATTTCTATCTTGGACACGATGTGACATCTCTAAATTGGTCTGACAGCCCTGCGCTACGTTCGCAAAACAGAAAGGTCTTCCGCAACAGTCGCGCAACTGCTGCGCACTGAGTCAGAAGCCGTCAGCTCAAAACCGCCAGCTCGACACCGAAGTAGTCGTGCAGAAACTGTCGGCGATCACCCTCGTGGCGCACGAGTTGAACCAGCGCGAACAGTTTCTGTTGATCGCGTTTGAGCTTGGCAGCGAGTCGCTCGGCATCCAGCAGTTCAGCCGGTATCTCACCGGTGATTTCGAGCTGCATCGGCTCCCACGTCCCTTCAATGGCACCGTAGCGTTCGAGCATGGCCAGAGCCGCTTCGAGACGGCGGTCGTGCTTCTGTCGCGCGTGCAGTTTTTCACGCATCCATTCGAGACCGAAGGCACTCACCTGTTCGGCGTCGTGAACGAGCAGGTCGTACACACGCTCGTAGAAGAGCGGATCGGGGTTCGACCAGCGGATGAATTCCATCTGTGTGGAGAGATCGGCCTCTTCGTACAGCAGCACGCAGTCCGATGGCAGTCCGTCTCGCCCCGCCCGGCCAATCTCCTGATACCAGGCTTCCATTGAGCCGGGGACTTCGGCGTGAATGACGAAACGAATGTCTTCCTTATCGATCCCCATCCCAAACGCAGGTGTCGCCAGCACGAGCGGGCAGCGGCTCTGCATGAACTCATTCTGAATGCGTCGCCGGTGCTGACGTTCGAGGTCGCCGTGATAGTTCACATGCGGAACACCGCGCTGACGCAGCAGTTCGCTGAATCGTTCGAGCGTGCGGATCAGCGTGAAGTAGACGATCCCGCTTCCCGTTCCCACCGGATGCCGTTCGCGGATGGCGGCAATCTGCGCGAGCTTCTCATCGTCACCCCAAACTTCTTCGACCGCGAGTCGCAAGTTGGGACGATCGATTCCCTCGTGATAAAGCTGAACTTCATCCGGTTGCAGACCGAGCTGCTTCACAATGTCGGCCTGAACTTCCGGAGTCGCCGTGGCGGTGAGTGCAATCGTCGTCGGGTTGCCGAGCTGCGCTCGAAACTCGGCGAGTCGCGTGTAGTCAGGGCGAAAGTCATGGCCCCACTCACTGATGCAATGCGCCTCATCCACAGCGAGCAGTCTCACGTCGCGACGGCCAATCGCCTCGATGAATTGCGGTTTGCGAAACCGTTCGGGCGTGACATACAGCAGCCGATGCTTTCCGCTGGCGACACCCGCATATCGTCCCTCGCGTTCTTGGCGTGAGAGCGACGAATTGATGAACGTCGCATCAATGCCGCGCCGTCGCAGAGCATCGACCTGATCCTTCATCAGTGCGATCAGGGGCGAGAGTACCAACGTCAATGGGGCACGCCGCGAACCGTCCGCGAGTGACTCGACGTTCGATGCCTCAGACATCAGCGCGGGGACTTGATAGCACAACGATTTGCCGCCCCCCGTTGGCATCACGACCAGCGCATGACCTCCCGCCAAGACCCGGCGAATGATCGCCTCCTGCGGGCCACGAAACGAAGCAAATCGAAAATGTTGGGTGAGTACGTCGAGCGGTTCCATACCCGCAGATGTGACGTATCTGTGGCGATGAAGCAAGAGTCTCAGCCAGACATCCGCGTCTTCCAATGCCGACATGCGCCTCGCAAAATGAACCTCACCGCTTCGACCAAGACCGTCGTCATCAAGGCGCGTCGGGTGGACGGGTCAACGCTCGGCGAGCTTGCGAAACCGTCGCAACGTTTCCAGATGACAGGCGATGCAGAGCAGCAAGTTGACGACGCCCAATGCCGCAAAGAGTGGCTCGGGAGTGTTGGAGCTGAGTCCCCACATGAAGAACATTGCCAAGAGGACTTGCTCAACCATCATCAGCGCATAGAGCGCACCAATCGCCAGTGGCACTGCTCCCCAACGAACGGTCAGTGAGATTACTGCAGTGAGATGCGGCAGGAGCAGAATGGTTGGCCACAGATAGAAGATCGCCGAACGCCCCGTTCCATTGGAGTTGAGCATCGACATCAGGATGTTCGAGGCGATGACGGCAAAGACCATGCACATCAGACCGGGAGCCAATCCGATCAACGCGCCTGCCAGTTTGGAATAGACCGTGGAGGCGACCGATCGAGGCAGCATGATCAGCGACGGGATCGTTTGGCCTCGCACTTCGTCTTGCAGCGCGCGAGACACCAGCAGGCTGGCATCGAATGGCAGGGCGTAGATCATGAGGATGCAGAACCACTCGTAACTGCTCAGCATCGTCGATCCCTGGTTCAGAACCCAGCACGCCACGAACAACGCCACGTAGCAACTCAGCCGGATCAACAGTCCGGCGACTCCCCCCGCTGAAAAATGAAAGCCCTGCCACAG
>JAYTXB010000685.1:0-2742 GCA_043743205.1 Schlesneria sp. | reverse complement strand
GCCTGGTGCATTACTCCGCACGAGTCCTCCCCGGTCAGTTCGCGGGGATCATGGGCTCGCGGCGCGATCCGTGGTTCATCGAGCTTTCGCCATTCAGTTCGCTCGGTTACGGCGCGTATCCGGAATATGAGTTCGATCATCAAGAGCGACCCAACATGCCGCGCCGCTCTAAGTTTGAAGCGCCGAATCTCTCGCTCCCCGAAGGAGTCAGTTTCGGCCGCTTGGACCGGCGTGTGGACTTAGTCAACTTGATCGACCAGCAGCGCATCGAATTGGATCGTGGCGGCTCGACCACGAGCTTTGACCGGCATCGTCAAACCGTGCTGTCGCTGTTGACGGACGCCAAGACTCGGCAAGCGTTCGACGTGACGAAGGCTTCGGATGCCGACCAGGATCGTTATGGCCGCAATTCGTTTGGCTGGTCGTTGCTGATGGCCAAGCGGCTGGTCGAAGTCGGCGTCAATCTGATCCAAGTGAATCTCGGTAACAACGAAACGTGGGACACGCACGGCGAAGCGTTTCCCCATTTGAAGGACCAACTCTTCCCGCCGACTGACCGAGCGTTGTCCGCGTTGCTCGACGATCTTCACGATAGTGGCTTGCTCGATTCCACCCTGATCGTGATGGCCGGTGAATTCGGACGGACACCGAAGATTTCGCACCTGCCTCAGCACTACAAGCAGCCCGGTCGAGACCACTGGGGCGCGGTGCAGACCATCTGGTTGGCCGGTGGTGGCGTGCAAGGGGGGCGAGTCATCGGCTCGTCGGACAAGCTGGGAGCTTTTCCAGCCACCGACCCGCAAACTCCCGAGAATTTCGCCGCGACTATTTACTCGTCGCTGGGCCTCCCCGAGACCGTCACATGGCAAGACGATCTCGGTCGCCCGCACCACGTCTATCATGGCGAGCCAATTCGCGGCCTGATGTGATCGGTTTGACGTTGCTAACGGGGGCGTCAAGAACTTGTTTCATGAGCTAAACTGGCTGCTTGAACTTTCACCACGGTTTCTCTAACGTCGCGGCCCCGACTAACCGAATTTACCGGCAAAGTCTGATCCTTTTGACAACTTGAATGAGGACTGTGATGGCTGATTTGATCGTTCCCCACGGCGGACTCTCGGAACCCGTCTATTGTACTGTGTCTGCTGGCGACATTGCGGCCTTCAATACTGAGGCTGCCGGCCTGACGAAAGTGCCGGTTTCCTCTGCCGACTTGTCCACCGTCTATCGCCTCGGCGATGGAACGCTTAGCCCGCTGACCGGGCCAATGACGAGCGCTGTCTACCACAAGGTTCTGGACGAGTGCTGTGTCGAATCGAACGGCAAGAAATATGCGTGGACGATTCCGCTCGCGTTCCCCGTCACCGGCGAGATGGCCAAGACGCTGAAGGCCGGTCAGAAGGTGGCTCTCACTAATCCCGCAGGAGAAGTCGTCGCGACACTCGATGTCACCGATGTCTACGCGTGGCCGAAGCTCAAGTATTTGAAGAGCGTCTATCTCTCGGATCGTGTCGATCATCCGGGTGCCAATATGGTTCTCAACGGTGATGCCGCGAACTCACACTTGGTTGGTGGCGAGATTCGCGTGCTGCCTCAGCCGAAGAACGCCAAGTTCGGCAAGTATGTCCTCACGCCGCGCGAAGTGCGGAAGCTTCTCGCCGAGAAGGGCTGCGACGCGGTCGTCGCTTTCCAGACTCGCAACCCGCTCCACCGTGCTCACGAGTACGCGCTGGTTTACGGTCTCGAAACGCTGGTCCGCGAAGGCAAGAATGCACTCGCGGTTCTCAATCCGCTGATCGGTGAAACCAAGGGCGATGATGTCAACGCCGAGATTCGGATGGAGACCTACGAGGCGCTCATCACGCAGCGGCAACTCGGCGATGGCGACAGCGATCAAAGCTTGTGGGGACCACGCAACGAAGCGGTCCCTGATCGCGTCGTGCTGCTGGGCCTCGACATCAAGATGTTCTACGGAGGCCCGAAGGAAGCGGTGATGCACGCCATCTACCGCCAGAACATGGGCTACACGCACATCATCATCGGTCGCAAGCACGCCGACGCACCGTATGCCAACGGGGAGAACATCTGGGGCGACTTCGATGCACACCAGATTTTCGACAACTTGGGTGGCGACTTGCAGATCAAGCCGCTCAAGGTTGGCTTCGCCGCCTACTACGAGTCGTGCGGTCGAGTCGATCTCTGCGAACGTCACAAGGACGAAAAGCCGGTCTCGATCTCGGGTAAGGACATCCGCGCCACGCTGCTCAAGGCCGAACAGGTCGATCCCCGCGTAATGCGTCCGAGTACGAGCAAGATTCTCGGCGCGGCCATGAAGACCGCCTAAGTCCGTCAGACTGACTCTGATCGAGCAATCACAGAAGCCCGGCATGTTCTCATGCCGGGCTTCTTGCATCTCAGTCTGTTGAAAAATGGAGGATGGACGGCCTCAACTCTCCGAGCTCAAACTCTAAGGACTGGTGCCTCAATCAGTGGCCGAGGTAGCCGAACTCGTGAGAGTTCGGGTTGAAGTCTCACGAGTTCAGTTACGCCAGTGATTGATGCGCCAATTCTAAGCGGACGGACGAGGCGTCCATCCTATGGGTTGTTCAACAGGTTGTTATCGCGAGACACGAGAGTTCCGCCGCTGTCAGACCAATTTAGAGATGTCACATCGTGTCCAAGATAGAAATGTCACATTGGTGACGTTTCCGAGGGGCCGATGGGCAAGTTGCGTTTGAGTGT
>JAYTXB010000684.1:0-1377 GCA_043743205.1 Schlesneria sp. | reverse complement strand
TGTCGCTCCGCCGACGGGACCTCTTGTCGGCGGAGCGACAAGACTACAGTAAGCGACAAGACCGCAGTAAGCGGCAAGACTCCAGTCGTGGACGTGATGGCCCGCGCGGCTGGTCACGTCGGTTTCCATCGTGCGCGGGATATGTCTTGGGTGTCACCGGCATTCCGCATTTCAGCCCCGAAGGGGCGTCATTCGATAGCCCAAGGCAACGCCTTGGGTTGGATTCGCGAACAGGATCGCTAGCCCTGAAGGGGCGAAACAAAGCGTGAATCAATTCGGTTTCGCCCTTTCAGGGCGACAGGGAGACTGATCGCACGTTTTCCCAAGGCTTCACCTTGGGCTATCGAATCGGTCCCCGTTGGGGCCAAATCCGGAATGCCGGTTACAACCATATGACTTTCACACGGCGTCGAGCAGCAATCCGAACACTGTCACTCTTGCTCTGTCGTTTCGGACCAGATCGTGCGAATGCGGTCTAGCTTACGCAGGACTGTGCGCGGGACGCAGTTGAGCCGCGTGGCGATCTCGGTGATCTCGTAACCTTCCAATCGCCAGACGGCGATCGACCGCAGTGTCTCGTCGCCCAAGACCTCAAGCAATCGACGAAACTCCTCGGCAATCTGACAGGCGAATTGAGGCGTCGGATCGCGGCTGACCAGTTCGTCCAGCGCGGCCCCGGCTTCGGCGTCTCCTGCATCGAGCCGCTGCCAATCCCCGCCGCGCTTCTGCCGACCTTCGCGCCGCTTCAGATCGATCAGCTTGTGCGACGTGATGGCCACGAGTAGCGGCCACAGGGCGTCGCGATCGACAAGCTGAGGGAACTTCCCTGCCTGAGCACCGCGACAAAAACTGTCGAACGCGCTGAGGGCGACATCTTCTTCATCGGCCGCCGCGCGGGGTCTTTCCGCCAACCGATGCCGCGCCAAGCGAACCATCCGCTCGAAGTAGCCCTCCCACAACTTCTGCACCGCCGACGAACGCCCCGCCTTGAGCTGGTGAATCCACTGAGTCACGGTCGCATCCGGATTCATGGGCGGGGCAGCCTGCAAGAGTGATTGAAGAACACGTGTGAGACAGATGGCATCTGCCCTTGTCGGTCGTTGACAAGAATTCCCGTCGTCGGAGCGACGGGACTAAGGACTGGCGCATCAACAACTGTCGGAGTTTAGTGAACCGGGTGCCGTGAGACCCCGGACGTTGCAGCGAAGAACCTTCGGATGAATGCCGCCAGTTGTTCAGATGCCGATCCTAACAGCCCGTTGAAAAAGGGAGGGCGAGGCGGCTTTGCCTAACGGGTCCGAAAAACCAACTCCCGTTGGGCAGCGGTAGTTCTCGTTGGGCAAGTCACCGGAAGAACTGAGCGAGCATTCGACCAGT
>JAYTXB010000683.1:0-12395 GCA_043743205.1 Schlesneria sp. | reverse complement strand
CAGGAGCGGCTTCGCGAAGCCCCAGCCGGTTGAGTTGAAATCCGACTCCGTGGCTTCGCCCAAAGCGGCTCCAGCCACGGCCACCCGCCGTAAGTCGTTTGGCAATCTGTGGGCCTCGAAGACTCGACCCACCCTACTTTGAAACTGGGAAGAGCCGTGAAGTCGCCCCGCGAGGCGGAAATGAGTCACTCCTGACCACGCAAGATATCGCCGAGTGAACGCTACTCCGTCCTTGTCGGCGCAGCTTCTATTTTTACCCACGGCAGTACAATCGACTTGGCAACTCCGCCATCGCTGGTCATGCGTTTGGCGGGAGCAGTCGTTCTTCCACACTTGGCTCGGCCACCCTGCTCTTCGGTCAAGAAGTCGATCTGCATTTCGGTGCCACGACCGTCGCCGTTGTCATCGAGCAGCGGATGCTCGGTCGCCAGCAGTTCATTGGTCGAGTAGGACTCGGCGAGATTCCGAGCGACCGTGACGTAGAGATCGAACAGCGACAACGCGCCATCTTCGTCCACGTCGAACTCCTTCGTGGCGGGTGGTGCCGTCAAGACACGAGCCAGTTCGTGAGGGAACTCCGTTTCATTCGTTTCGTAGCCCTCTTCGGTGGCCGAGATCACAACACGTCCTTTCGCGGACAACGGTTTGATGTAGAAGCCGCTCGTCGGAGTCGTGATGAAGAAGACTTGCTCGCGCGACGGCACACCATTGAAGAGCTTGGCGAAGTCGGCCTGATGCATGTCCGGCCCCGGCAGGTTTAGCCACGAGTGCTTGCCGTCGTAATGACTGTGTCCGAGAACGATGACCCACAGGGTGTCTACCGGCTGCAACGCTTCGCGCAGCCCATTGGCTTTCTTCTCCAACTCTTCGCGCGTCGCCCGCGCCGCCGACTTGATGAGGTCTGTGTCCGTCTCTTTCGCGTCATCGCCAAACAACACCACGATCTCGCTGGAGGCAAACCCGAGTTGTTTGGACAGCCCGTCGTGCAATTTGCCGACCGTTTCCGCGAACAGCTTGTGATGATCGGCATCACCGCTCAGACCACACAGGATGAGTGCCCGTTTGGTTCCAGTGACGGCAGCCGGTGTCGGAGTTGGTTCGGCGACCGTCGCGCCAGCAACCTCGGGAGTTTCCGTTGAATCGGATGCGATGGCGGGAAGAGCGGCAACGAACGTGACAAACAACGCGGTGGCAATCGACTTCATCAACTCAACGCGAAGACTGCGATTCATGGGAGTTTGTCTTTCTACTTTGGCGGAGACACGAGGCTGACATCCAGCGGTCGGTACAAACTGAGGTGCGGTGAACGAGAGTTGCTACTTTCGGGGAACCGATCAGCATGCCAGACGATCTTGTCATTGTGGCGTCCTTCGAGTTCACCCGATGTATTGCGGACGAATGCGAACTGCCATTCAAATCGATCCTCATTCTTGTGCGCGTCGAGCAACAACAACGACTCCGGGTCCGTCCCTTGCGTGAACGCGAAGACTGCGCCATCGAGTACATCGCTCCGCTTGCTCTCGTAGCGATAGAGCGGTTGTGGGAGCAGTCGCAATGCTTCTCGATCACTCTTGTCCGCGTTCCAACCGAGCATCGTCGATGAGAATTGGCTGGCGAGAGTTTTCATCTGACGCAGCCGCGCGACGGGCGATTCGGCGGGAGCGTCCGCATCGGGAATCGCCTTGAACTCCACGCCCGGCTTCTCGGGAGTCCAGACCACCACACCATCTCGTTTGGCGATCGGCTTGCCACGCGACAGCGAATCGAATTCGTGGATGAGGTTCCTCTCCCACGGATAGATGCTGCACGCCGCTTCGGGGCGTCCGTCCGACACATACAACACCGTCATTCCGGTTTCTGAACCGCGTGTATTGTTGGCCCAGCGCATCGCCACGCGGACGGTCATCGGCGTCGCCGACTTCTCACTGACAAACAATTCGTCCCACGTCAGCGATTCATCCATCAGCTTGCGCAGCGGCGAGACGATCTTCGGAGACGAGGTCTCCTCTGAAGCTTTCGCTCCCTCCTGGGCGAAGACACGAGACGCTGCCATGAACATCAAGAGTGCGGTGAGAAGTCGTTTCACGGCGTCGTCTCCTTGGCGTCGGGAAGTCGTTCTTCACCGACAGAATCAGCCCAGTAAACCCCCGTTGGACTGTGCGAGTAGGCCGGGTTGCTCCAGACCTCGTTGCCATCCAGTTGCAGTTTGAGACCATAGTCCGTGAACGTTGCGGGGGCGTAATACCAAACGTCACCGTTGTTCTCTGTGCGCGCTTCCAAGGCGAGGATGAGTTCCGGATCGGTCCCCTGACAAAACACGCTCAACGTCCCACCGATGACGGACGTGGGCTGCTCGACATCAAACTGATGGATCGGCTTGGGGAGCAACCGCAATTCCCACCGCTTCTCCTTGTGATCGATGCTCTCGGCGGTGAAGCGGCGAGTGATCTCGCGCGCCTGTCGCAGCCGTCCCGCTTCGGTCTTGTCAACGGGCGGAGCCTGCGGGACCGGCTTCCACGTCAGACCCGGCTTCGTCGGCTTCCAACGAGACCGCTTCCGCCAATCGACCGCCAACGGCTCATTGGCTAACGAATGCATCTCATGTACGACTGAACGCAAATCTCCGGTCGTTGTGAATGCGAACGTCGTCGCAATCACGGCGGGGCGTTGGTCGCGGTCCACCCACAGATAAACCGCGCCAATGTCATCACCACGCACTGGCTGACTGTGACGAAACACCGCCTGGGGCAGCATCGTGAACTTCTCATTCGGCGAGTTCACCGGATGAATGACGTAATCCCGAGCATGTGCCAGACTGACCTTCAACCACGCTTCGACAAGTTGCTTGTCAGACTTCTCGCCCGACCGCTGGTCTTTTGCCATGGCAGAGAGCGAGAAAACGAGGACGAGTAGGCAACAGGCACCGTAGCGAATCACAAACATGGCCGACTCCAATCAGGACCGATGTCAGCGTTCATCACTCGCGGTCGAACACCGGTGACACGAAGCCGATTTCGCGCAGTTGCGGGTTGTCGGGCGAGAACGATGCGGCGGCGATGATGTTTTTGTCGGCCATTGCGGCACCGACGACTTGACGTTGAATCAGATTCCACAGGTTGGCGCGACCGTTCCACTGGCCGACGATCAGTTCGTCGTTGCTGGCAAACGTGATCGCTCCCGGTGCCGAATCACATTTGAGGACTGTCGTTGCCGCAGTCTGCAAGTCGATCAATTTGACTTGGCCTCGGCGGTTGGAACTCCATTCGCCCAACGCGACCGCGAGACGCGACCCGTCGGGCGAGAACCTCACACAATTGACGGGGAGCGACTGGCGAGACAACGGAACGAGTGACTCGCCCGTGTACAGGTCGAGAACCAAGAGCGTGCCGTCATGCCCACCCACGACGACGGCGTCGCCGCGCGGTGAGACCGACACCGATCTCAGCCCGCTGTCGTGTGTTTGTAAGACGCGGTTCAACTCGCCAGCGATCGCGTCCCACAGCATCACTCGACCATCGTTCGCGACTGCGACAAACTGCTTTCCATCCGGCGTGAACGAGACCGCCGTGATGCCGTGCGATGACAGATCGGACTCGGTGTTCAAACTCAGATCGCTGAGCAGCACGCGGCGACCGGTGGTGGCTCGCACCACGAATCGACCGTCTTGTGAGACTGCCGTGGACCACACCTGTTCCCCGCGCAACGCCCGCGATTGTGACTTCGATGATTTGGGGGTGGCGGTGGTTGCAGAGTTGCTGACGTTGGCCGGATTCGATGTCGTCAGGTCGCCACTCGACTGCGAATCGTTCCACGTTTCGTCAAGGACGTTCGATGGCAGCGACTCAATGCTCGACGACACGATCAGCGGCAGTTCGGGGGGATCGGCGGTCAACGTCATCGGAGCCTTGTTGGCCGAACCAAATACGAACGGCTGCATCGGCAACAGTAACGCGGCACTCAAAAACATCCCCAATCGAACCTGCTGCGACAGCGCTTTCGGAGAGGCTCCACGCATGATCTTGGTCAACCGGTGGCGAATGAAATGAGCCTGCCCCAGGCCACACGCGACTGGCGGCAGTGGCTGACGGGACTCGCATAGAAAGTCGATCGTGTCGAGCAGAGCTTCGGCGTAGCAACGCGGTGCGTGTGGAAACTGTCTCACGACCCAAGCGTCGCAACATTCTTCTTCAGCCTCTTCGATCTGGTGTCGCGCCCACCAAACGACGGGATGCCACCAGAACAACGCCGTCGCGATCAGTTCCAACAGCCTGACCCAATGATCGCCTCGGGCGAAGTGTGCCAACTCATGCGTGAGCAATGTCGCACGGGCCGCTTCATCGAGTTGCTGCACGAGTACGGAGGGAAACAGCAACTTGGCGCGCGAGCCACAGCCCCACAACATCGGCGACACGGTGGCTTCAACGATCAGCACGCGCGGTCCACAACGCAGTCCCATCGCGGCGGCAAGTTCCTCCGTTTGAAGCTGCACTTCCCGGTTGGTCGTCGCGCCGCGCACCACGAGTCGTTGAAAACGAATTGCACGAACACTCTGCATGACCACCCAGAATGTCGCCCCCGCCAACCACACGATAAGAATCATCGACACCAGACTCGGTCGCCACGCCCACCATGTCGAACTTCTCACCGCATCGCCAACACGAGGTGATGAAGGCGATTGCACTGCCGTGATCGACGGTGAGGACGGTGCCGATGGGGTATCGAGTCCGTGAGCAACAACATCCGAATCGCTCGGCGAGGATGTGCTGTTGAAAACCGCTTGAGAAGTCGAAGCCAATTCGCCGGAGACCACACTCGCAGCCGCGACCAGCCCGTTCGTCGAGAACTCGGTAGCCGCCCAATCCCGCGAGACATCCGCGGGAACTTGAACTGTGATTGGCAATTGAAACAACGGTGGTGTGACGAGCTTCAGCAGGACGAAGGCCCACAGCGCGTGAGTCAACGCGGGACGCTCGGCCCAGCGACTAACGGTGTACGCCAGCACTGCCAGTGGCAGTACGGTGACGGCGTTGATCAAGGCAATGTGGATCAGGGCAACACTGAAAAACGTGATCATGACAATCGGCCCCTCGCAGTTGTGACCTCTCTGGCTCTGTCCTCTTTAGAACCGATCCCTACTTCTTTTTCTGCTTCGTGCCATCCAAATCATCCAGCAAACCCCGCAGCGAATGACGGTCTTCCGCCGTCAATCCGCGCGCCTTGACCAAGCTGGTCAGCAGGGGATGAAACTCACCTTGACACAGCTTGTCGGCAGTGGTTTGCAAGCGCTTCAGGATCAGCTCTTCACGGCGAATCGCGGCCGAGAATTGATGCGGCCACGCCTCGCGATTGCGATTCACGCAGTGCTTCGCTTCGAGCCGTTCCAGCAACTTCTGCACGGTGGCGGTGAGTGACAGCGTGGTCTTGGGATACAAGCGCGTAACCAAGTCGCGAACCGTCGCGGTCGGCTGCTCCCATAGCACTTGGAGGATGGACAGTTCCGCGTCGGTTACGTCGTGTGGCAGTTCGGCCATCGTGATGTCACTGTCTTAAAACGAGGAAAGTAACTGGAGACGGGTAGCACTTCATTTCACGGAGCGACAACTTACAGACGCGGCGTCTATCGCTCAAGCACGGTTTGGGAAAGCTCCTTGAGATTTCAGCAGAATGTCTCTCTCGCGCCATCGTCGCGAATCGGCATCGCAGAGCCGGCTCACTCTGCAATGTTCGACGCATCAAACACCGGCACGTCCTCGAAATGAGGGACTTGGTTCTGCCGATTTCCAGCCTACGGCTTCGGGTGGTAGCTGTTGTAAATCTTCCCGATGTTTTCCGGGTTGCCAATGTCATTGGTCTCATGCGACCTGTCGAGCGGGGCTTCCCAGACTTTCTTGTCTCCTTCAAACACCGCGACATTCCAATAGTGGAACCGAGCGAAGGCGTATCGAAAGCCCGTGCGCTTCGAGCCGTTGAGATCGTCTTCAAACGCCTCGACCAGCAGCAGCACTTCGGGATCGGTCGCCACCGCGAACGAGAAGATCGCGCCGTCGATGACCTTTTGTTTGGGCGACGAGTACTCCAACAGAGGTCGCGACACGAGCCGCAACTCCGTCCGCTCATTCATCGGACTGGTCAGTTCGGCGCGAAACGGTCGCGACAACTGCCGCATCTGCAACAGCCGCGCGGTGTGAGTCGTCCCCGGTTCGGGCGCGTCCTTCATCTCATGCCACTCCACCCCGGCGGTCTTCGGCGTCCAAGCCAGCTTGCCATCAAACGACGACTTCAGCGGCTTCGTGCTGAGCGAATGAAACTCGTGCTTCGAGTAAACCTTGTCGGCGTACTCGTAGGTGAACAGCGCCCCGATCGCCAACGGTCGCCCTTCGTGCAGCCAGACATAAAGCGCCCCGCGTTCCTGTTGCCGCACGGGGTTCGTCCAGTTGAGCAACGACTTCTCGTTGAGTACCAACTTCGTGCGATCACCCGGCGACTCGATGACATACTTCTTCGCGTCCTCCAGAAACGCAGGAGCATCCGCTTTCTCCGTCGTTGCGTCCGGCTGCTTGGTCTCCGCTTTCTTCGCGTCTTGAGCCGAGGCTACTGCTCCCCCAACCAACAGCAATACCGCGATCGCCCGACGGAAAACTCGCCCGAATGCGTGATGCCCGCTTCGCCAAACACGGTTCCGTTGTTTACTCCCGACACCAGTCTCGCCCCCACCGACCTCGCGTCGGTGGAGCGCTGATTGGCAAACTACGCCGTTCCGCAGTGGCAAATCATCCGCTCCACCGAGCCAGCTCGGCGAGGGCGTAAGGCGAGCGGCAGGTGAGGATTGACCGTAGACCGGACGCCTACGTCCGGTCTGTTTGAGCCGACCGGACGTAGGCGTCCGGTCTACGGTTGGGATGCGAACTCCTGCCGCTCGCCTAACAGCGCGATGAGCCAATCTCACATAGTCACCAATCATCGTTCCGCCGACACGAGGTCGATGGGGACGTGTCACAGGCTGTGATCGTTTGGAGTCACCCCAATTGAAATTGTTTCGTCGCATCATGGCAGTTCCTCTGGCTCTTCTTGAATCGGCTTCACGGATGAAAACTGTTGTAGACCTTCTTGATCGTCTCGGGGTTGCCGAGCGTATTTTGCATCATCATGGTTCGGTGGACTCGCTTCCGTCAGGCGAAATGCCGGGGATGTCGGCGGGGGCATTGGAGGCGGTGTACGGGGAATTGGCTCCGTAGCGAACGGGCGGGGCTTCGTAGGCGAGTTCGTTGTCGATCATCAGTGTGAGTGTTTGTGCTCCGGCCAGGCGACCGGCGGCGTAGTGCCAGGCTTTGCCATCCGACTCGATCAACAGCGCAGCTTCGGGGTTGGTGCCGAAGCTCAGCAGGAAGATGCTGCCATCGGAACGCTCTTCCTTTGATGGCGTGTAGCGATCAATCGGCTGCGGCAGCAGTCGCAGTTCGACTTTCTCCTTCCCGACCAGTTCGCTCCCCGTGAATCGCTTGGCGATGGCTCGCATTTGCAACAAGCGTCGAGCGGGTGTGGCCTCGGGAGCATCTGCTTTTGGGACTGGATTGAACTCAATGGCCGATGCTTCCGGCATCCAATTGAAGTCGCCGGACCGCGCCGAAAACTTCGTCGGTGTGAACGACAGGAACTCGAACACAATGCGCGGTTTTCCGTAGAACTGTCGATGCAGCTCGGACGTGATGAGTCCTCGCGGTCGCCCCTCATCGCCGATCTTCCAGACGGCGGCAGCGACATAGCTGCGCGCCGGATCGGTGTACCGAAAGATCGGCTTGTCGGCGAGCTTCGTCGGAAAGCCCTCTTCGGACGACTGCACCTTCACCTCGGCCATTCGCTTGGACATCAGCTCATACCGCTTGGCAGTGAGCGCATCCGCCTTCTCCTTCTCCGCACCCGCCGGTTCCTCGGCGTGAACGAACAACGCGGACAATAACACCGCCGACAATCCCATTTGAGTCACAATCAATTTCTGCATGGGAGATACTCCGATCCTTTCTGGTCCAACTCAACGAGCCGGGTCTTGGAGGTAAAACTGGTGAAACGATTCGGTTTGCACGTCGTCCGCGCTACATGGCGACGACTCGTCTTTACTGCTTCGGTACGACTGGCAACTCGTCAATTGCGCGATCACGGATCAGGCCGTAGGTGTTGTCTTTGTTGCCGAACTGACCGTTGGGATCGTCTCGCAAGGATGTCCAAACTCGCTCGCCCTTGTAGTTCACATAAAGGTCCGAGATCGAAAGTCGCACGGCTCGGTAGTACCACTTCGTGCCATCGGCCTCCTTGCGTGCTTCAAGGATCAGGATGATTTCCGGATCGGTTCCGGCATCGCTGACCAGTGCCATCAGCGCACCGTCGATGACATCCCCTTGAGGCTTGTCGTAGCGGTACAGCGGCCTCGGCAGGAGCCGCAGTTCCCAACGTTGCTTCTCGTTGTCCGTCGAGTTCGCGGTGAAGTCGCGTGAGATCGCCCGCATCTGCAACATCCGTTTGGCGGGCGTCTCCGCGACGTTCGGTGAATCAGGCAATGGCTTCAGCGTGACCCCCGCGCCGGGAAGCCATTTCGATTCGGAGTCGCGAAAGTTGGGAAACAGCCTGTCAGGACCAAGGGCATGAAACTCGTGCATGATGACGCGACGGTCATTCTCGGGATTCGAGAAGACACCGCCGATCACGACCGGGCGACCTTCGAACGTCCAAACGAACATCGCCCCGCTCTGCCCGTTCGCGCGAGAGAGGTTCTGCCAGCGAAACACCGGCTCGGCGACGATCTCGGCCTTACGCTTTTGATCAGGACCAACCCACATCTCCCGCCGCTTCGCCTCGTCCTGATAAAGCTTCTGCAGGCGAGGATCGCTTTGCGGAACATCATCCGCCCGACACCATGCGAGCCATGACATCGACGCGGTCAGAAGCGTGATGATGACTGTCTGCCTGTGGAGAATCGTCCTGCTCATGGTTGCCCCGCTGGTTTCGAGGTTCGTGCTTTCGATTCGGCTTCGCGCAAAGGTCCATTCAGCGAGAAAAGTGCGTACGGTTCTCGCGAGAGAATCATTGGGTTGTCGATGTACGGGGCGGACCAGACGGCTTCGTCGCGGTAGGTGACTTGCAGGGCGTCGCGGTTGATGCGAGCGAGGGCGAATTGCCAACGAGAGTCATCGGGGGACTGGTTGCTGCTGGCTTCGATCAGCAGCAGCACTTCGGGGTCGGTCCCTTCCACGAACGCGAAGAGAGCGCCGTCGAGGTAGTCCGATTTCTCGTTGGCTGCGGGATAGCGATAGACCGGTTGGCTGAGCATCCGCAACTGTCGCTTAACCCCGGCCGTGTCGCCGCGCGTGTCGGTGAGCTGCGTGACGAAATCATTCGCGATCCGCCGCATCTGGCTGAGCCGCGCGGGAGCGGACTTCGCGGGAGCATCGGCATTCTTGACCGGCTGAAAGCGGACGCCCGGCTTGTCCGACTTCCAGAACGTGACATCCCCCTGCCTCGCAAAGACCGGACCGGCGGACAGTGAACAGACCTCCATCGCGTCCCCCCAATCGTTTGAGAACCAGCGATAGGCTCCCGCGACGACCGCTGGCCGACCGTTCTCGGTCAAAACGTAAACGTCGCCGAACACGCTCCCCGCCGTTGGATTCGACCAACGAAGAATCGGCTCCGGGTGCAGCACGAACTTCGTCGGCGATTTGCCTCCGGACGAGAACTCGCACTGAGCCATCAACGTCTTCGCCATCGCCATGACTTCGGCCCGCTGCGCGTCGTCCTTCGAATCGCCCGCAGGCTTCGTTGGTTCGGCGGCGAGTTGGCTCGGCAGCAGAGTCATCCACAGCAACATCGCATTCATGGCAAGTCCTTTCAATTTTCTCATCCAGGGCGCTGACATTGATTTGCTTGGGGGGAACTGCAAAGTCGGTACAGCACGATCGCGCATTCAAAGTGCATCGACATTGGTCACAAACTTCCTCATGGCTGTACTCCTTTGTCTTCGACTTTATTGTCTTCGACTTTCGATTTCGTCCGCCAGTAGGGACTGTGAGTGGGGAAGACTTCCGTTGTCAGTGGCGGTGCTCGGAAGACTTCCTTGTCCTCGTACAGCACGACGATCTCCGCCAGTCCGGTGCGACCGAGTCCGTATTGCCAGACCGGCTTGGCTTCGTCCGCCGGGTGGACCGCCTCCAAGAACAGCGTTACTTCCGGATTCGTGCCTTGAGCGATGATGAACATCGCCCCGTCGATCAGATGATGTTCGCGGTCCTCGTAACGATGGACGGGAGCGGTCAGCAGCCGCAGTTCATGGCGCGGCCGGTCGGTGTGCGTCCAGAATTCGTGAGCCGAGAACTTCTGAGCGAGCGCCTTCATTTGCCGAATGCGCCCCGCCGGTGTCGGCGCGTCCGACAGCCGTTGAATCTTCAGGCTGTTGGTTTGCGGAGTCCAAGTCTCGCCGTTCGACGCGGTCAATTTGATCGGCGTGTCGGAGGTCGCGTGAAACGCTTGATTCCACAGGAGGCCATCCGGTTGTCGAAACATTTCCAGCACCGCGACCGGCCGTCCGCGCGTTCCCCAAATCCAGACCGTCCCATGATGGCCTCCCCACAGCGGAGCCGTGAACCGCAACACCGGATGTTCCACACGTTCGATCGCCACCCCGGACTGGGCGTGTTGCACTCGCAACTGCGCGACCTGATCACGAGAACGCTGCAACTGTTCTCGAGCGAGTTTCACTTCCTCCGCCTCGTTGGCCAGGGCGGTCGGTTTGGCTTGAGCAAGCAACGACGATGCGCTCATCAAGGCGGCCATCGCCACAAGCACGACGCGCATGTGAGTGGTGGATGACGCGATTCGCCCGCCCTCACGCTGACGCGCCGAGATAGTGCGACCGTCCGCGCGTCTGTCTTTCTCCCGCAGGGATTGCGTCACATCGCCCAGGGTTGCCTGCGCACGCGGGCTACCCTGGGTTGCAGACAACGAGCCCGGTCTACCCTGAAAGGGTCGCGTCATCCGAGACGCCGCGATGACGGAACCCCGTTGGGGCAGGGCTTCCAAGGTGTGAAATGCCGAGGAATCCAGCGTGTAGCCGAACTCGTGAGAGTTCGGACGATGAGCCACGCGATCCGAATTCTCACGAATTCGGCTACAAACGAGGGAAATACTCACCTTGGAAGCCCTACCCCGTTGGGGTACGACGCACTCTTTCATCGAAACCCGGGGTAGCCTCGCAGCGCGGCAACCCTGGGCGATGTGACGCAACTCCGGCCGAGTAGGGGCAGACGGGTTGCTGCATATTGACATCTCGGACAATGATCGAGATCGCATTTTCATTTCGTCGTCCCTTTTTCCTTCGCGGGTTCCGTGATGGGAAACGGGTAATCGCCGAACTGGTGCGATCGTCCGAAAAACAGGGCGTCGCTGGGCGAGGCCGTGAGTCGTGGCAGGTCCGCGATCACTTGGTCATTGAACGTCGCTTTCACCCCGAAAGAGGTCAGCCGAGTCACCGCGATGCGCCAATGTGACTCGGCCTTTTCGCGGGTCACCGCTTCGATCAGCGAGATCCCTTCCGGGTTCGTGCCCCCTTGCGTGTAAGCGAAGATCGCTCCGTCGAGGACCTTGTCCGGTTCGCTGGCATAGCGATAAAGCGGTGTCGTGAGGATGCGCAATTGCCAGTCGCTCGGCGGAGTGCCCCAGTTGCCGATCACCTGAATCTTCCGAGCGATCACCCGCATCTGAGTCAGCCGCGCGCTCTCGTTGTCCGACGGCTTGCCGGCCGATTCATCGAGATCCAGAAACCGAATCCCCGGCCCGTTCGGCTGCCACACGATTCGGTTGTCCGAGTGCATGACCAACGGAACCGCCGCATCCGAAGTGACCGACTGCAATGCCTCGCACCACGTGGCACTGCGCTCGTTGACGAAAATCTTGCCAATGACGACCGGCCGTTGCCCGTTGGTCCAAACGAAGACGCCACCATCGACGACTCCGCTGACGGGATTGCTCCACCGCAACGCCAGCTTGTCGTGCAACGGATACGGGGTTGGCGACTTCGCATCCTGCACGCGCAGTCGAGCGGCCTGCTCGCGAACGAACGCGATCCGCTGATCCGCGATGGATGGTTTGCCATGCACGTCCGAACGGGAGTTCGCCGCCGTCTGTGCCACGACCTCGATTTCATTCCTCATGACAAGCAGAACGCCGATCGCAAGGACGCGAGGAATCATCGCTCGAATGGACTGCATCGAAATCATGGTGGCCTCCGTGGCTCTGTTTGGGAGGGCGAAGCGGCTTTGCCTAACGGGTCCGAAAAACCAACTCCCGTTGGGCAGCGGTAGTTCTCGTTGGGCAAGTCACCGGAAGAACTGAGCGAGCATTCGACCAGT
>JAYTXB010000682.1:0-29265 GCA_043743205.1 Schlesneria sp. | reverse complement strand
ATGAGCCGGAGGACTTACGTCCACCGCTCGGAAATGTGTCACTCGTGACTGCGCGAGAAATAGTGGCTCACCGCAGGCTGTTGGCGGGCGGATTCTAGCTCAGCCTTGAGGGGACGTGGAGACCAGAGTACCGTCCCGCCCGCCGCGCGGCCCGTGACTCGCCAGCGTTTCTGCTCGCCCCCATGCTTGGTTTTCTTCAGATGCCACTTGCGACGCTCACTGCCACCGACGCGATTCGCATTCGGGGAGCGAGAACTCACAACTTACGCAGCATCGACGTGGACATTCCGCTCGGAACGCTGACTGTCATTACGGGTGTTAGTGGCAGTGGAAAGAGTTCGCTCGCGTTCGACACGCTGTTCGCGGAGGGACGGCGGCGTTACCTCGCCACCGTCTCACCGCAGACGCGCGAGTTGTTGCAGCGGTTGGAGCGTCCTGAGGTCGATCTGATTGAGGGCCTGCCTCCCACGTTGGGGATCGAGCAACGGACGCGCGGACCGCGACGACGGACGACATTGGCCACGATTGCTGAGGTCTACGACTACTTGCGGCTGCTCTATTCTCGAGCAGGGAGGCTGCATTGCCCAACGTGTCGTCAGCCGGTGTCGTCTCAATCGCGTGCGGCGATTGTGGATCAAGCACTGCGTCTCGAAGAGCGACAAAAAGTGTTGATCCTGTCACCGATCGTGCGCGGCCAGACTGGCTCGCACGCGGAGGTCTTTGCGCGGATCGTGCGTGACGGTTTCGTGCGTGCCCGCGTCGATGGCGAACTCGTCGATGCCGCTTCGCCGCCGAGTCTCATCGCGACCAAGCCGCACACAATTGAGGTCGTTGTCGATCGACTCATCATCAAAGAGGGAATTCAAAGTCGGCTCGAAGAGTCCATCGATCTCGCGCTGGAAGTCGGTCAGGGACAGTGCCTGCTCAGTCATGAAGCGGGTGGCCAGTGGCATGACCGGCTGTACAGCAGTCGTCTCGCGTGCGCGGCGTGCGGCATCAGCTTTCCGACTTTGGAGCCGAGCGACTTCAGCTTCAACAGTGCGCGCGGTGCGTGCGCGACGTGTCACGGTTTGGGAGTTGTCGCGACCACGGTCGAGGAGGTGGAAGAGACGTGCGCGACGTGTGCCGGTCGCCGCCTCACGCTGTTGCCGCAGTCGGTGCTGATCGCTGGGCGGTCGATCACAGACATCGCCGCCATGCGAACCGACGAGGCGTTGCGGTGCCTTGACGATTTGACGGAGCAGTTCATTGAACAACCGACTGCCGGTCAAACGCCTGCTGCCGCGAAGCTGGCTGTCACAAGAGTGAACTCGCCCGAGCAACTCGCGGCGCGAAACATCTTGCCCGAGATCGCATCGCGGCTGCGGTTTCTCGTCGATGTCGGGCTGGGCTATTTGACGCTCGATCGCGCGGGCGATTCGCTCTCGGCGGGTGAGTTCCAACGGGCGCGATTGGCGGCCAGTCTGGGAGGCCAGTTGACGGGCGCGTGCTACGTTGTGGACGAACCAACGACCGGGCTGCACCCGCGCGACACGAATCGTCTGCTGAAGACGCTGCTCGATCTGCGTGACCAAGGGAACACGGTTGTGATTGTCGAGCATGACCTCGCTGTCATCCGACGAGCCGACCATGTGATCGACATCGGGCCGGGAGCTGGTTCGCATGGCGGGCGACTCCTCGCAGCCGGAACGCCCGATTCAATCTCGCTCGATGAGAACTCGATCACTGGTCGCGAACTGCATCGTCGTCAGAGTGGATGGCCGAGCCGCGCGATTCCGTTCGAGCCGCAGTCGTGGCTAACGCTCACCGGCGCAACGCACCATAACCTGCAAGACCTCACGTTACGCGTGCCGCTAAACGGGCTGGTCTGTGTCTCCGGCGTGAGTGGTTCGGGCAAGACCTCGCTCATCATGCAGACGCTCGTTCCGGCGATCCGTCGCGCCTTGGGCGAGTCCGCGCCGCATTGCGGTCCCTTTCGCGAGTTACTCGGCGTCGAAGCAATCACGCGCGTGGTCCGTGTCGATCAGATGCCGCTCGGTCGTTCGGGCCGTTCGACTCCCGCCACGTATTCGGGACTGTGGGACGAGGTGCGGCAGGTCTTCTCGAAGACGAAGGAGTCACGTTTGCGAGGCTTTACTGCGCGACGCTTCAGCCCGCAGAGTCTCGACGGTCGTTGCGCACGCTGTGCGGGACGCGGCACGTTGGCGTTAGACAAGAAGAGCCTGTTCGATTGGTCGATGCGCTGCCCGGAGTGCAACGGTGCGCGGTTCAATCGGCAGACACTCGCCATCCGTTATCGCGGTCAGACGGTGGCCGATCTCCTCGACATGAGCTTTGAAACGGCCGCCGCCTTCTTCGTGAATCTGCCGCGACTCGCGCGGTCACCCACGCTGTTCTGCGAACTGGGGCTGGGCTATCTGAAGTTGGGCCAGCCCGCCACCACGTTATCCGGTGGCGAGGCACAGCGCGTGAAGCTCGCCACGGAACTGGTGACCTCGCACGAGACGACGGCGACGCTGTTCGTGCTCGATGAACCGACCTCTGGCCTGCACGCAGCCGATGTGGAGCAATTGCTTCTCGTCTTGAAACGACTCGTCCACGCGGGGCACTCGGTCCTTGTCGTCGAACACAACTTGGAATTGCTCGCCGCCGCAGACTGGCTGATCGATATCGGCCCCGAAGCGGGTGAACTGGGCGGTCTCATCGTGGCGGAAGGACCACCTCGAGTTGTGGCTCGTTGTGAACAGAGCCACACCGGCCTGAGCCTGCTCCCCGCCATCGAACCACACTCCACTCGATAGTTCGTGCGGCCCAATCTCAGCCATTTCGAGCGGTGGACATCAAAACGCGTCATTCATGGGTGTGTGAGGCGTCTTCTGCGAAGAGGCTTCCAGCATCAACGATGGGCGACGGCCCTCGATCATTTTTTTACGACGGACATCCAATGCAACAGCCCGGCGATCTGTGGACCGTCGGGCTGCCGAGTTTCGGGGGCTGTTAAAGCAAGCCTGACCGCTATTCGCGAGTCTCTTCGCGGAATGGGAAGTAAGCAAATGGTTCCAGTGACATCACTGGCAGGACCTGTTTCGAGGTCTTGAACGGGAAGCGATAGGCACCGACTTTGCCTGAGGTCAGTTCGCCGATGTAGATGACGCCAGACGCGGTCGTCACGCCTCGGCCACTATTCAAGTCGGCTCGTCCAGGAATGATGACATACTTGGCTTTGGCTGCGGCATCGGCCTGAACTTGGAAGTCAGCCGCGACGTTTCTCGCCCAAAAGTTGGTGAACGAGCCGGTCTGCTGATTGAGCATCGCACCCTGCAATCGCCCTGTCAGGAAGTCCAGTACGAAGACGGCTTCGGCATTACCGAAACCCACATCAACTGTACAGACGGCGAAGCGATCATCGCGGTCGGTCGCGACAGCATGGGCCACTTCGTGTGGCCAGATATAAGCAAGGCACAGTCCGGCCATCAAGCCGACCGCCATCCAAACCAGTCGTCGTTCATTCATTCTTGGTTGCATGAGACGCTCCTCTTCCAATTTGAATCGCTCGCAGACGGAATCACTACTAAAGGGGAACCTCGACGCCGAATGCCGACGAGGAACGTCGAACGACGTGTGGCCCACTGTAACGGCAGACGTTTTTTCCGGCTAGCGGTCGCCGGAAGAAACAGGCTGTCGGACGAACGGCTGGCAATGCGGATCGGCTCGTGACCGCATTTAGATTGCCCCAGCGGTTGCGATCCATCGATCGATTGGTCGTGATCTCTTGCCGAACAAAAATCGATCTCCACGATGGACCGCCACAGGCGGTGACCCCGATCACGGTGACAGTCACCAAACGCCGCTTTGAGCGGCGACGGATAGGCATCGCGGGGACCGGGCCAAACCCTGTTTGAAGTTGGGCGAATGGTCGGAGACGGTCGAGTCTTTGCGACGCACCAGAACCGAATGGGCATTGGTCCCTCGCGAAGACTCGACTGCATCCGTCCTTGCAACAGGCGATGGCGTTGATCGCATGGCACGGTTGATGGCAATCAAGAATCTCTGCCGATATGCTGCCCGCCCCATTGGATCGCCGGTCAAAATCACTGGAAACTCGCCCCAAATCGTTCAGTCTTTTTTATGAGGAGCATCACATGGAAACCACCAACGGTTCACTGAATCGCAAGTTGCGCATGGCTCTGGTCGGCGGCGGCCAAGGCTCGTTTATTGGCCGCGTTCACGCGACGGCCGCAGTCCTCGACAATCGCGCCGCATTGATTGCCGGCGCGTTGTCGTCCGATGCCGCGCGAGCCAAAGCATCCGCTCCGGCCTACGACATCGCGGTCGATCGCGCTTACGGGTCGGTCGAAGAACTCTGCGCGAAGGAAGCCGCACTCCCGGCTGACAAACGGATCGACTTCGTGACGGTGGCGACTCCGAATCACACGCACTTCCCGATTGCCAAGGCCGCGCTGGCAGCGGGCTTCAACGTCGTCTGCGACAAGCCGATGACGTTCGATCTGGCGCAGGCCGAGGAGTTGGTGAAGCTCGTTGAAAAGTCGGGGGCCGTCTTCGCGGTGACCCACAACTACACCGGCTATCCGCTCGTCCGGCAGGCTCGCGAAATGATCCTCGGCGGCGAACTGGGTGAGATTCAGGCGATCCGCTCCAACTACATTCAAGGCTGGTTGCGCACGCGGCTCGAAGAATCCGACCAGAAGCAGGCGGCTTGGCGAACCGATCCGACAAAGTCCGGTGCCGCGGGTTGCTTCGGCGACATCGGCACTCACGCCTACAACCTGGCTCGCTACATGACTGGCCTGCTGCCGGCCGAAGTCTCCTGTCATCTCAAGGCGTTTGAACCGGGTCGCAAGCTGGATGATTATGGTCATGCCGTGATCCGCTTCGAGAACGGTGGCCTCGGCAGCGTGACGGCCAGTCAGATTTCTCACGGCCGCGAAAACGACCTGTTCATCGAAGTCGATGGCACGAAAGGCGCGCTGGCCTGGCGACAAGAAAACCCGAACGAAATGATCGTTCGTCGCAACGGACAGCCGCACTCAATCTACACCCGCGATCCGAACGCGAGTTTCATGAATGCGTCGGGCAAGGCGGCGTGTCGTCTGCCGAGCGGACATCCCGAAGCTTTTTTTGAAGCCTTCGCCAACGTCTACCGCTTCGCCTACGACGACATGGTGAAGCGAGCCGCCGGGCAATCGTTCGAGCGTCACAACACGGTCTACCCCAACGTCTACGATGGCGTCGAGGGGATGTACTTCATCCAACAATGCGTCGCCAGCAGCGACAACAACGGCGCGTGGTTGCCACTCAAGCATCCGGCGGCCCGACGCTGAACACGGCACCAACCCAGCACACCCCGGCCGCTCCGAAGCAGCCGGGTGTGCATGATCGAGACTCGCGCAGACAGACTTTTGCCGGGAGGCAACGCATGGGGGCGGCTCACAAACTTGGTCTGGTGTCCGTTGAGGACTACCTCGCGAGGGAATTGCGTTCCGAGACGAAGCACGAGTACCTCGGTGGCGTGATCCATGCGATGGCGGGAGCCACCAACAATCACAACACGATTGCCGGTAACGTTCTCGCCAACCTGCACGGAAAGCTGCGAGGCAAGAAATGTCGGCCGTTCAACTCGGACACAAAAGTTCGCGTGCGGCTACCGACTCAGATTCGCTTTTACTACCCAGACGTGAGCATCGTCTGTCATCCGAATGCCCCTGAGGAATCGTTTCAGGATGCTCCCGCCGTGATCGTCGAGGTTCTCTCGCAATCGACTCGGCGCACGGACATGGGAGAAAAGAAGGACGCCTACCTCACGATTCCCACACTGTCAGCCTACTTGCTCGTCGAGCAGGACGAACCCGCCGTGGTTGTCTATCGCCGCACCAACGATGGCTTCATGCGTGAGGTTTACGAGGGTCTCGATGCGATCATCGCCCTGCCCGAAATTGAAACCGAACTGGCCCTGAGTGACATCTACGAGGATGTCACCTTCACTCGCGAACCCGATGAAAATGACATGAGTTGACTCCATCGGCCTGATTGACTCACCAACACATTTCTTCCCCGACTCTCAGGAATCACCTTGACCATGCGAACTTCGTGCTTGCTCGCGTTACTACTGCTTGTTTCCCAGTTGGTCCCCACGACGTTGTCCGCCGCCGAGCCGTTCCCGCTCGAAAAGACGGACAACATCTGCATCGTCGGTGGGACGTTAGCCGAGCGGATGCAGCATTACGGCTGGCTGGAGACGCTGATCCATGCCCGGTTCCCTGAACATGAACTGGTCTTCCGCAATCTGGGCTATTCGGGCGATGAGATTGATGGCTGGAAGAATCCGCAGCACCGGATGAGGTCGATGGACTTTGGGACGTTCGACCAGTGGTTGACCGGTTCGGCTCCGGTCCCTCAACCGAACAAGCTCTCGACGCGCGACAAGGAGCCGGGGACCGTCAGCGAAGACCGCTTCAAGCTAACCAATACCAAGGCCGACGTGATCTTCGCCTTCTACGGCTACGGCGAATCGTTCGCCGGTGAGGCCGGTCTCCCCGCGTTCAAGCAGAACGTGGCCGACTTCATCCAGCACGTGGTCACTCAAAAATACAACGGCGAGTCGGCACCGAGACTCGCCCTCTTCTCGCCCATCGCGCACGAGTTCATCGACGATCCCAATCTGCCCACGCGGGCGCAGGTCGATGCCTCGAACGCGCGGCTCAAGATGTACGCCGACGCGATGGGTGAAGTCGCCAAGGCGCTCGGCGTTCCATTCGTGGACCTGCATTCCCGGACGTTCACCATTGTCGCGGAGCCTCGACCTCGCTTTACCATCAACGGCGTTCACCTGAACGAGACAGGTGACATGGTCGTTGCGATGGAGGCTGTCTCATCACTGTTCAGCGGGGCTGCAGACCCGTCCAGCTTGATAAAAGCAAAAGCCGATGCCGCCCGGCCGCCTATCAATTCTCTCCGAAAGGCCGTCCTCGACCGAAACTTCTACTGGTACAACCGCTACCGCGTGACCGACGGCTTCTCGACGTATGGCGAGCGGGCATTCCTCAAGTTTTCCGAGGATCCCAAAGGGGGCGGTTACGGTGACGGGCTGTCGAACTATGCGGTCGGGCAGCGCGAACTCGAAGTTCTCGACACGCAGACCTCGAACCGAGACAAGGTGGTGTGGGCGGCGGCTCGCGGACAAACGATCAAACCGGACGACAGCAATCTGCCGAAGTTCCTCAACGTCATCACCAACAAGCCGGGACCGCTCGAAGGGGGCAAGCACTTGTTCCTGTCGGGCGAAGAGGCCATCTCGAAGATGACCATTCACAAGGGACTGAAGGTGCAGTGCTTCGCCGATGAGGCGCAGTTCCCGGAACTGATTTCACCGCAGCAGATGGCCTTCGACACGAAGGGCCGCTTGTGGGTGGCGACGTGGCCGACCTATCCGCACTGGAAGCCGACCACGGCGATGAACGACAGCCTGCTGATTCTGGAAGACACGAACGGTGACGGCCGTGCGGACAAGTGCAAGACGTTCGCCGGAGACCTGCACAACATCACCGGCTTCGAGTTCTGGGGCGGCGGCGTACTCGTCGCTCAGGGGCCGGACCTCGTGTTCCTCAAGGACACCAACGGCGATGACAAGTACGACGTGAAGGAGCGGCTGATCCACGGCCTCGACACGGCCGACACGCATCACACGTCGAACAGTTTTGTTCTTGATCCGGGCGGCGCGGTCTATTTTCAGGAGGGAACGTTCCATCAGACGCAGGTCGAATCGCCGTGGGGACCGACGCGCCGCGTGGCCAATGGAGCCGTCTTCCGCTACGAACCGCGAGCACAGAAGTTCGACGTGTACGTGACCTACGGCTTCGCCAACCCGCACGGCCACGCCTTCGACGCGTGGGGTCAGGACATCGTCGTCGATGGGACGGGCGCGGTGCCGTATCACGCGCCGCTCTTCTCCAGCTATCTCGAATTCCCGAACAAGCACGGTGGGACGCCGAGCGTCTACAAGCAGCGCACTCGTCCGTGTCCCGCGATTGATTACATCTCGGGGACTCACTTCCCCGAAGAGCTTCAGGGCAATTTGCTGGTCGGCAACGTAATCGGCTTCCAGGGAATCCTCAACTACAAGGCTCACGATCAGGATTCGAGCCTCGGCGCGACGGAAGAGCCTTCGCCGATCCTGTTCTCATCCGATCCGAACTTCCGCCCGGTCGATATGGAGACTGCGCCGGATGGCTCGCTCTACTTCGTCGATTGGCAGAACCCGATCATCGGCCACATGCAGCACAACCTGCGAGACCCCAGCCGCAACAAGACGTATGGCCGCGTCTATCGCGTCACGGCCGAAGGGCGTCCGCTCGTGAAGGCCGAGCAGATCGCCGGGCAGCCGATCGAGAAGCTGCTCGACATTTTGAAGAGCAAGGACGACCGGGCGCGCTACCGTGCTCGGATCGAACTGTCGGGCCGACCGACCGCCGACGTGATCGCCGCCGCGACGAAGTGGCTCGCCGATGCCAACGGTGCGACCTCGAACCACGATCAGCTTGAGGGCCTCTGGCTGCATCAATCGCACAACGTCGTGAACAGTTCTTTGTTAGAGAAGGTTCTCAAGTCACCCGACTTCCGTGCCCGCGCGGCCGCTGTGAAAGTGGCGACCTATTGGCGAGACCGGCTGTCCAATCCGCTTGACTTGCTCAAGGCTGCTGCCGCCGATGAAGCTTCGCGAGTCCGCCTGATGGCGATCTGGGGTGCCAGCTACTTCCCGCAGGCGGAGGCGACCGAAGTGGTCCTGATCGCGCAGGACAAGCCGACCGATCTGTACATCGACCACCTGACGAAGGAAGTCATGCGGACGCTGCAACCGTACATGGACCAGGCGAAGGCCGAGAACCGTCGCGTGGCATTCACGACCGAATCGGGTGCCCGCTATTACTTGAAAAATCTGTCCAACGAACAGCTTCTCGCCGAGAAGAAGGACCGCATGGTCTTCGTGGAGATGCTGAACCGCTCCGGCCTGCAAGACGCCGCGCGGCGCGAAGCGATCACCGGCCTGGCCAAGATCGACAACAAGCCGGAGCTGCGCGTCGTCATGGACGCCATCGGATCGCTCGACGCCAAGTCGGCCAACGCTGACACGACCGTTGTGTTTGATCTCGTGCGACAACTCACCGGTCGCAGCGCGGCGGAACTGACTTCCGCCCGAGCCGAACTCGAAAAGCTCGCCACTACCGCCAAGCAGCCGGTCTTCCGGCAAATCGGCTTCGTGTCGCTCATCAATGTGGACGGCGGCGTTGACAAGGCGTGGTCGCTCGCGACGAGTGATGTCAAACGCCTGCAAGACTTCGTCAACGCGATGCCGCTCATCAGCGATGCGTCTGTTCGGGCAACGCTGTACGACAAGATCGAACCGCTCGTTGCCGGATTGCCCGAAGCACTGGCTGCTGGCGGCAAGGCGAAGGGGACTCAAGGTCGCTTCGTGCGTATCGAACTTCCAGGCAAGGGAACGCTGACACTGGCCGAGGTCGAGGTCATGAGCGGCGGAGTCAACATCGCTCGCAAGGGCCGCGCGTCACAGAAGAACACGGGCGCCGGCGGAGAGGCCTCTCGGGCCATCGACGGCAACAAGTCGCCCAATTACGCAGATGGTGGTCAAACGCACACCGAAGAAAACACCAACAACCCGTACTGGGAAGTCGATCTCGGCGACGAGCACCCGATTGACCAGATCATCGTGTACAACCGGGGCGAGATTCCCGAACGCCTCGCCAACTTCACCATCAAAGTTCTCGACGAGAAGCGTGGCGAAGTCTTCAAGAAAGAGAAGAACAACGCGCCGCGAGTCAGCGTCGCGTTTGAACTCGGTGGCGGTGGTGCCGAGTCGCTCGTGCGCCGCGCGGCGATGAACGCCCTGACCTACGTGCGTGGTCAGGAACCCAAAGCCTTCGCCACGCTGAGCAAGTTCGTGAAGGACGATGTCGATCGCGCGGCGGCCATCCGCGCGATTCAGCGTCTGCCTCAAGCCACGTGGCCGAAGGATGAGGCGACTCCGTTACTTAGCGTGTTGGTCGCGTCGATCCAGAAGACTCCCGCCGCCGACAGAACGTCACCGGCGTCACTCGACGCGCTTGAGTTCGCCGACGCACTGTCATCGCTGCTCCCGGCCGATCAGGCAAAGGCCATGCGCAAAACGCTGGGCGAACTCGGCGTGAAGGTCATCAAGATCGGCACCATTTTTGAGAAGATGTCGTTCGACAAGGACGTGGTCGTCGTGCAGGCGGGCAAGCCGGTCGAGTTCCTGCTCGAAAACAGTGACCTCATGCCGCACAACTTCGCGATCCTGCAACCCGGTTCGCTGGAAGAGATCGGTCTGATGTCGGAGGCTCAGGCTCAACAACCCGAGTTCGCCAAGCAGGGCTACGTTCCCAAGTCGAACAAGGTGCTCGCCAAGAGTGGTCTGATGCAGCCTCGTGAGGGCGAGAAGCTCAGCTTCACCGCCCCGTCCAAAGCCGGGGTTTATCCGATTCTCTGCACGTACCCCGGCCACTGGCGACGGATGTATGCAGCCCTGTACGTCGTCCCCGATCTCGACGCCTACTTGGAGAACCCCGAGGCATATCTGTCAACGAACAAGATCGTGGCCGTAGATGCCCTGTTGAAAGACCGCCGCCCGCGCACCGAGTGGAAAATGGAAGACCTGTCCGACGCCATCGCCGAAGCGTTCGGTGCCGCTCACGAAGCGGGACAGGACCATCCGGGCCACGCCGATCCGGCCAAGCGGATCGCCAACGGCAAGCAACTCTTCAATGTCGCCGCATGCATCAGTTGTCACAAGCTCGACGGAGCCGGTGCCGAGTTTGGTCCCGATCTCACCAAGATCGACATCAAGCTCAAGCACCTCGACATCCTTCAGGAAATCCTCGACCCCAGCAAGAAGATCGACGAGAAGTACAAGACGAACGTCATCGAACTGGGGAACGGCACGGTCGTGAAGGGCCTCGTCGTGGAGGAGACTCCCGAAGTCATCAAGCTCGTCGAAAACCCGCTCATCAAAATCGAACCGACCGTCGTCAAACGGGGCGACATCGTGGAACGAGTCAAGCAAAACATTTCGATCATGCCGAAGGGCCTGCTGGAAAAACTGACGCGCGACGAAATCCTCGACCTCATCGCCTACATCCAGTCGCAACGCAAGCCGACCCCGGCCAAGTAGCCTGTACCGTTCGCCGTGAAGTCACGCTGAGCGGCAGAAATTCGGAGCGCTCAATTTGAGTTGATTCCCAACGCCACATCGCCACTCATCGCACCCCGTGATGAGTGGCGATGCCGTTTGATGGGGTGGACGCGATCGGTTCGGCCTCAATGTCGCCGTCTTCGCGCCGCATGAAGTCAGACGATTCCCAACAATTGACTGCGCTCATTCCGGGAGGGCGAGCATGCTTGTCTCCGTTTTCATCCGTGCTCCGGCCCTGCCATCCGAGTGATATTTCGGGTTTCGATTGAGACAGAGCCTTGCCCAGCGCGAGAATTCTGAAACCCAAGCGAAGAGTTTGGACCACGAATCCAACGAATCTCCACGAATCAAAACCAAACAGGAACCGACGGCTCTCACTCAGAGGCGCTCGGTTGCTGTGGGTTGTTGAGTCGCTGTAACGTACTCACCCGGTCATCGCCGTTCTGTTTCAGACGGTCTCCCTGATCCGTTCCACGTCTCCTTCAGAAAGCACGCCGATGAAGAAACTGACTCGTTCGCTCGCCGCAGTCTTGGTCTGCGCGACCGCCTTTGCGCTGGGAGTCTCCGCCAATCAGCAGACCGATTCCGAAACGAACTTCGCGTCCGAGACGATCGACCTCGGCATGGTCGTCAGCGATCTCGACAAGTCGCTCAAGTTCTACAAGGACGTGGTCGGCTTCGAGGAAGTGCCGGGCTTCAAGGTGCCGGGTCAGTTCACAGTCGATACGGGCTTGGCGAACAAGCTGGAACTCGACGTGCATGTCCTCGTGCTGGGCAAGAGAGAGAAGGCGACCAAGCTGAAGCTGATGGCGTTCAAGACTTCGCCCGGCGCGCGCGTGGACAACACGTTCATTCACTCGTCCTACGGTTTTCGTTACCTGACGATCTCAGTGAAGGACGTGAACGCCGCCGTCGCCAAGGCCGAGAAAGCCGGCGCGAAGCCGATTGCCCAATGCCCGGTCCCACTCCCCGAAGGCTTTCCCGCCGGCTTGGCCCTCGCCAACTACCGCGACCCCGACGGCAACCTCGTCGAACTCGTCGGCCCGTGGAAGCAGTGAGCCAAGAGACTGGAACCACATCGGGTGGCCGGTGCTGGACCGAAGGGAAGCACCGGGTTTTCGCGAAACGCTCCAAACCTCGCCACGCAGCCGCTTGATCGCATCCGAACTCACCTCCCCCACTTTAGAAGGATGTCCAATGCATCTTCCCCGACGACTGCCGTTGTTGCTTCTGATCGTGGGCCTCATGTTACGGACTGCTTCCTTGTGGGCTGCCGACGATCAGGGCAAGCAGCCACCTCCACTTCCCACGGACAAGACGCTCTGGCTCAATTCGTCCCCCTATACTTGGGAGCAGTTGCGGGGAAAGGGCGTCTGCCTACTGTTCTTCACTTGCGATCCCGAAGGGACCGAAGTGCTTCCCATGTATCTGGAATCGGCCAAGCTGCACGCACTCGACCCGGTAGTCTTCATCGGAGTGTCAATGGGGGCTAACCGACTGAAGACCGAACAGTATCTCAAGTCCACCAAGTACAACTGGCCGACGCTTTGCGACCCAACAAATGCTTATTGTCGGCAGTGCGGCACAGTAATGATGTTGATGCCTGGTGACGGAATTCTTGGCACGGTGTGTTCATCGGTCTGTGTCACGGCGGCTGGGAAAATGACCACGGGCTCGGTAGACGACGCGGAATCGGCCGTGGCCGAAGCGATCGTTGACGCCAAGTGGGTGACGAATCCAAAAGAAGTTCCCGAACCACTGTGGCCGTTGTGGCGCTCGGTCGAGTTTCACAAGTACTTCGAAGCGCTGCCGTTGTTCAAGAAGTCGTTGAACAACGGCCCAGACAGTCAGAAAGAGGCGGCGAAGAAACTGCAGGACATCGTGCTGGCCGAGCTCGATCGGTTATCGGGTGAAGCTCGCACTACCGACGAGATGGACCAGAAGTGGGCCGCTTACAGCAAACTTTCATCCATTATGGACGAGTTTCGTGGCTACGATCTGCCGAAGGATTTGGAGCCGCTGCACAAAAAACTGGCCCGCACATCACAGGTGAAGGCCGGACTGACGGCCGAAAAGCAACTGACGATTGCCACTGGCAACCTCGCCTCGCCAATGCCAGCGATCCGCAAGAAAGCCCAGCTTCAACTGGAAAAGATCATCTCCGATTTCCCCGATACAGACTTGGCTGAGAAAGCCCAAAAGATTTTGGACTCGCGGCAAGTGGCTCCGAAATAGTTCCGTAGGTCAGGCTGTGCTTGGCTGGGTGGCCCGGACGCAGCTTTGGGTGTCCGGGTTGCAGAGCAACAAGAGGCACGAGGTCAACGCCTGAACAGAAACTCGACCTCTTGTGATTTCATCACCCGGACATCCCGAGCGATGTCCGGGTTCCCCCCCACATCGCAACGTCTCACCGTTGACCTGCCCATTCGATTGACCCTGACCGTTCGTCGCTTTGACCGCCTTGCCCCGCCGACTTCCTTGTGGGCGCGATTTGCTCATCGCCAGACTTCTTTCAAGCGGAAACGTTTTCAGATTGGTTCCACTGCGGAGTCTGACTTTTTTCATGTTCTCCAATCGGCGTACATCCCGATTTTTACTGTTTCAAAATACTTAGCGGCGTTGCCTGTTGGGGTTGAAATCCAAAACCGCACAACTTCAAAACTTGCACGTCGAGCGAATGGCACTAGCGCAAGGAATTCAGATTCAGCGGTTCGTCGTGGCACGCGATGTCGGCCTATTCCCCAAGATCAGCCATGCCGAGAGCAGAGTCAGCGGAAGGACCAGCGACCAATAGGGGATGACCCATGCTGACCAGATGCTCCACTCACGAAAAAACAGATCCTCACTAAGTATTGGGCCTGACTTGATGTAGCTTCTCACCTTCCAGACCCCTTCACCAGAGACAGGGTATGACTTCCATGAGACGCGACCTGAAAGTGACACCATCCGTTGCTGCTGGCTGCCAATGACGAACCAAGCTGCGTCTGCAGCGACGGTGTAGCTCCGCATCCAGCCCACTGCCAACACGCACGCCATCGCGAGCGTGCCCAGCCCGGCCTTCCGTCGCCAACCTTTGAAGAACTCGCCCACAATGCACTCTCGATTCGAGGAGTGTCCGCGTCTTGGTTGACAGGATACCCGAGAACTGGGCGGCTCGCGAAGCACCATTCATCAGGCTGGCTTCCGAAGCGATTTCCTTGCGCTAGTGCCATTCGCACGTCGAGCGAGTTTTGAAATGTGCTCTACTCCCGACGAGAGAGTCCGTGTGATCGTTCGTTCAAACCGTCTCAGATCGAAACCAAGGAGGTGTTGAAGATGTCTTTCACAACAAATCGCCGAGTCTGCGCTGGAACTCTGGCCGCAGTGTGTCTGATGGGATTGCTGATGTTGGCGGGAGGCCCCGATCGCGCGAACGCTCAGTCGCCACCCCCACCAAAATCGGAAGCACCCGCGCCGGAAGCCCTGTTGGCTGGCGCGTGGCCGCAGTTTCTCGGCCCTCAGTCAACCTTGGAGTGCGTCGCAGAACAGTGTGCCGCTGATTAGACACGTCATTCAGACGCTCCTCAGCTTGGGCAGCATCGTACTGGTTTATTACGTCGTGGAGATCGGCTTGTGGCTGATGAAGATCGACGAAGATTGTGACCCGTCGATCCCGCTCATTTGCGCCGCCCTCGCGCCTCCCGGCTGCTTGATCGGTTTTCCAGTGGCGATCTAAGCCTTCGTGCAATTGACCAAACCCATGGGCTCAAGCGGAGCATTGATGAAGATGGAGTACGGTCCCGATTCCACGGCCACGTCACGAATGTGTTCGGGCCGGTTGGCAAAAAACCGCATTCGGAGGGACTCGCCCCCAACCCTCGGTTCCGAAGACCGATCTGTATCTTTGCACCCGCCCGAATCGCGATGCCTCTTTCGGCAAGCCTGTGTCACTCGGCTCGACGATCAACACGCCCGACTCCGAACAAGGCCCCTGTCTCTCAAGCAATGGCCTTTTACTCGGACCGCTCCGGAGGTCAGGGCAAGGCCGATCTGTGGATGTCGCGACGTGTCCCCGTGTCAAAGTAGCAGAATGCCAGCGAGCGGAGTTCTCATGTCGGCGATTCTCGGTTTGTGACGTGGCCAAAATGCGACACAGTCCCCAGTTCTCGCTGTCGGCGTTCATAAGTGGTCCTCTTCCGATCCCCTCGCCCCCGTCATCGTAGAACGAGTTCTAGGAGTGAGCGGGCTGAACGGTTGAAAGTCCTTGGTTTGGAACGACACAACCAGCCAACATCAATGGCCGTGGCTGCAGAGGCTGAGGACTGGCGCATCAATCACTGGCGTAGCTGAAGTCGTGAGACTTCAGTCCGAACTCTCACGAGTTCGGCTACCTCAACCACTTAAGAACAGGGCCGGAATAACTTCCCGAACTCAAGTGGCTCGTTTTACCGAAAGGGCAACGCCCCGTGCGTGCTTGAGGTTTGAGCGTGCTTCTTCGATCAACTCGCCGGGCGTTGTCCACGCGGTTAGACGATGAAAATGTCTCAGTTGGGCCCGAGAGAGGTCTAAATGTGCAGTACCTGCTGGCCGTGCCGAGCAACACGTCGATCCGCGATCTCGAAGTGGAACCGCCTGTGGGAACTGGCGTCGGTCGTCCGCCGCAGCGTCCGTGGCAGAGCGTCTCGGCGTGGACTCAGGCTCAGCCCGCCACCGCGTTGACCGAGGTCGATGTGCGCAATGGCTCGAAGAGACTGCTCCCCGTTGCCATGTTGAAACGGGTCCACCTGCTGAAGCAGCGCGTGCGGACTCGCAACGACCAGCGGCAAGAGTCCCCCGACAACGAGATGCTCGTCGTGATCCGCTATCGAGACCGCGACAGACAGACCGTCACGAAGACCGACGACGATCCCTGGCGCGGGTTGAAGTGAGACGTAGCTGCACCTCGCCAGAGTGCGGTCGGGACGCTCAAACAGCCCACGTGCCGGTAAAATGTAGCGACATTTAAAAGTCTCAGTTTGGGCCGTGCGAAGTCTTGCTGTCGAATGCCAGCCCGAACACCACGCTGCCCAAGTTCGCACGCGGCAAAGGCCAAACACCGCATCGAAGAAGACCTGCGTCGTGCCCAGATCGAAGCGAGACTGGCCGACGATGAAGTCCGCCACAGGTGCGTCTGGCATCACCACCAAACACTGTTGCTGATCGCGACGTGGTTCCTCGATATTGAATCACGACGGGGAAAAAACTGGACGCCTGCCATCACGCTCACCCCAATCCGCAAAGGGATATCTCAGTTACTCCATCACGCCTGCAGATGCGATACGCCCTCCCGCATCCAACACGACTGCCAACGACGCCCGCAGCGGAACGAACTCGCCCGCCACTTCCACTGGAAACAACCCAACAAGCTCGCCCCCTCCAACATCAGCAAACGCCAAGTCTCAGGCCGTCGAAGTAGGCAGAATGCCGATACTGAATAGCGATGAAGTGATGGGGCCACGGGAGCGTCATGAGTTGCCAGAGGTCTCAATGCGTTTGTGCGTTCGGCATCTCCAAGTTCAAGCATTAACGAAGTATGCAAGACAATGAGTCATTTGTGTCACAGTCTCGATCGAGCACAGGTTGACGCCGCGTTTTTCACGAGCAAACACTGAATCTGTACCCCTGACTTGACCGAGCCGGATGCGTCTTCTATCGTCTCCGCGCGTTGGTGGTGGACCTCAACAGCCACTCCCGAAAAACCGCAACTGCGGACGATTAGCTCAGTTGGTTAGAGCGCCACGTTGACATCGTGGAGGTCGTTGGTTCGAGTCCAATATCGTCCACCTTTGAGATTCGCACAGAATCGCAAACGTCAGCAAACCCCTGCAAAACAGGGGTTTGTTCGTTTCCGGCCAGTGTTGTTTGCAACGTGTTTTCGTCCGTTTCCGACGTGTACTGCGCCGGATTCTGCGCCGACACTACCGACGTTGTGTAGGCCGCTGCCTCTTCGATGCTCTCTTCCGGCGTCTTGAGGTAGAACTCGCGAGCCACCGTGACGCTGTTTCCGAGCCAACGGCAGACGATGTATTCCGGGATGCCGCGCTTTGTCAGCTCCGTCTGCCGAGTTTTTCGCATCGCATGGAACGGCTGATGCCACGGCGTCAGACCGGCCATGCGGACGATTCTGTTGAACTGAGTCCGCATGTTTTTGGTTGCGTCGCGATACCGAGTGACGATGAACTCGTCTTCGGGATTGAATGCCTCTTCCAGATAGGGTCGCAATTCGCCGAACAGTGGAATCGTCCGTTCGCCGTGTCCGTCATGGTGCGCTGTCTTCGGACTCGTCACCTTGATCGTATTGGCCTGCCAGTCAACGTCGCGCCATCGCATTACCAGCGTCTCGGACGGCGTTCTGAGGCCACCGAAGCGACTGAGGGCCACGATCAGCCGCCACTGTGAATCCGGACAGGCACCGATCACCTTGGCGGTATCTGCCATTGTGAGGAAGTGGAACCCGTTCGCGTCACCACGGACGGCAACCTTGATGTCCTTCGCCTTGAATGGATTCTTGATCAGCAGTTCGGCATCGACCGCATCATTCAAGAACTGGCGGGCGAACCCCGTCATGCGGCGAGCGGTATTTTGGCTGAGCGGTTTCTCCTTTGTCACCATCCAGCGAACGAAGTCCTTTGCGTCGGCCACGGTGATGTCGTCGAGTCGCTTCGTATTGAAGAAATTGGCCAGCAGATTGCGGCAGCGTTTGTACACGATCACAGTCGCAGGCTTCGTGTCGTTCCGCTTGGCGATGTAGGCGTCCACAAACGCAACCAGCGTCGGCACGGCTTTGGGTTGCCTTGGTTCGGCCAACCCGTGAGTGAGCAGCTTGGCATGAAGATCCTCGTGGAGTTCTGAGAGCCAGCGCGACGTGTCACGATCAGGCGAATTGCCGATCATGTTCGCAGAGAGCAACGCTTCCAGTCTGATCTTGAATGATTCAGCATCGCGCTTCGTCATTCTGCCAAGCCTGATGGCTTTTCGCTTGCCTGCTTTGTTGACGAACAGAATCCGCCGTGAGCCGTTCGTCCGGTCGAGTGAGATGCTGGCCATGTCAGAGACTCCTACGTCTTGAATGATGAACCGTCAGAATGGTAGCCCACTTCGTAAGCGGGCGCAAGGCGTCGCAATCGGGCTTGAGTTGTGAGACCACGGGGCGACGAAAGAAACGAAAGAAACGAAACAAGGGTCGGTCGGCTATGCCGTCGCAGACCACGTCTCGACAGAACGGCCCTTCGTAGGGATCGTGTCCCGACGAGCCAGCTTGGATGAGAACAGCACCTGCAATGCGGTATCCACTTCGGCCTTGGACTTGTTCCTGCCGAGCAAGTTGCTGATGTCGCTCCGACTCATCCCCGATGCGCCAACACCCTTGAGGGCATTCAGGATCGCATCGGCCGTTCGGTTGGCAGACTCGCGCTGTGGAACTATTGCGAGGCGTCCGTGAAGTACATCTTCGGCAACACATCGGTTGCGAGAAGACCTTGTAGGCAAGACATCGCTTCGGGGACGTCGATCACGTCGTGAGCCAATGAACGGTCGAGCAGCGATTCGCTCACGAACTCGTCGTATTTGCGACGCTGCTTGGCTGGCAAATGCTGAGCGAGTTGCAGCGGATTCGGCGGCGAGGCGATGGCCAATCGAAAAGCAGTGATGACATCGACGACAGGAGATTTGAAGTCGATCGACAAGCGATCCGAAGCCTCGGGGGTAGCCAATCCCACATGCTCGGCCATCAATAACAGCGTCTTCATCGCAGACGTTCCGGTCCACGGGAACCAGACACACGAGGAATCACTGGTTGCGATCAAGTCTTTCGTGTTCAGACTGGCGTCGCGTGCGGTTTGCTGCGCTTGACTGAGCATGGCCCGCGCGGTTTCGTCGAGATAAGCGAACGCCCTGTCGGCGAAAAGCACCTCCCGCATTTCTTGAGTGACACGCGGATGAAGACCGGGGCCGTCGGAGTTGTACAGCGGACGTTTGCGACCCTTTGCCGGTTGGACACCGACTTCGGCGCGATTGTGGTCGAGATACGTCACGCGCCAGCGGCGGCCCGCCAACAGCAGATGATCTTCCACTCGCGGCAGCGACATCAATGGCAACATGCCCAGCGGACGGCCATCGCATACGACGCGATATTCGGGCGGCGAGGCGAACGCCGAATAGAAGTCGCGAGAACGAACGATCTGCTCACCTGCGATGCCCAAGATCAATGGTCCGTTGGGGGTTTGTTCGATCAAATCGTGCCGAGCGATCTCGCGCAGGATCTCGGCGAAGGTCTTCGTGTCGAGAAAGCGAAAGGCTCCGCGCGGAACGAGCCGTTCGTATAACTTGGACGCCTCCACCCCCCCTGTTTCGGCGAGAATGCTGAGTGTCTGTTGAATCAGCGTGCTGAAATCCCACGGATCACCGTCAATCGGTTCGATCCATTTCTTCAGCATCAACTCGGTGAGGGCGACGGCACGCAGGAGATCGGGGAACAGCCGCTTGCCAAGTGAGGCGTCGATGCCGGGCTGATCCTCCGAGACGAAAACTCGCATCTGATGTGGTTCGTCGTCGTGCCGACCGCTGCGGCCGAGCCGCTGCACGAGCGAACTGACCGACCACGGGGCGTCGATTTGACCGATGGCCGTCACGTTGCCAATGTCGATGCCAAGTTCCAACGTAGACGAACAGATCGTTGTGTGCGGCTGGTCGCTCTGCATTGAGGCTTCCGTGTGCTCGCGGATTTCGCGGCTGAGCGATCCGTGATGGACGAGGAACTGTTCGGGGCGACCGTCTTGCCGACACAGTTCGTTCATGTGGTCGGCCACTTCTTCAACGTCGGACTTCGCGTTGGCGAAGACCAGATTCTTCGAGCCCACGTGAAACCGAAACACATCGGCGAAGAAAGAATCTGGCTTCTCCGACTCACCATCATCAGACTCTTCGACGGGCGGAGCCTTTGCCGCGTGCGGCTTGTTCCAATAGGCGTGAACGCGGTAGCGGATTGCCTTCGTTTCGGCATTGTCTTTCAACAGGGTGACTCGCTCTGGCGAATCGGGTCGCAACCATCTCGCCGCCCCGTCGAGATCGCCCAGCGTGGCCGAGAGGGCGGCGAAGCGAAAACCGCCCGTTGTGTGTGGCTCCAATCGGTGCAAGAGACTCCGCAGATGAGTGCCACGCTCGCGGCCGAGCATGGCGTGCAATTCGTCGATCACAACGAACGACAAATTGCGAAACATGCGGGGCAGCGCTGACGAACGGTTGATGAACAGTGATTCAAGAGATTCTGGTGTGATGAGCAACACGCCGGACGGCTGTTCGATCAGCTTCTGTTTGCTGGTGGCGGCCACGTCGCCATGCCAGCGATGCACCGGAATTTCGGCGTACTCGCACAAGTCTTCGAGTCGCCGGAACTGATCATTGATGAGGGCCTTCAACGGACTGACGTAGATCGCCCGCACTGACGATTGGTGGTCGTCAAGGATCGCGGACAGAATCGGCAGAAACGCGGCTTCGGTCTTGCCCGATGCCGTCGGCGCGGACAGCACCAGATCGCGATCCGTGGTCAGTACCGCCTCAATTGCTCGCTCCTGCAATGGTCGCAGCAACTGCCAGCCCATGCGCCACAGGCTGCGTTGCATCGGCTCCGCGAGACGAGAAAAGGCGTCCATCGTTTCAAGCCTCGATTCAAGAACAAACTCACTTTGACTTTTGGAGTGCGGGGATTCATCACCGCTTTCCTTTCTCCGCAACTCGCCGCTCTTTCAATACACCGGCACCAGACCCGCCCTTCAAAATCACAGCACGGCGAGAAAGGAAAGCGGCAATCAATTGCCGCAGTCCAAATGGGGAGACAACAGTCGAACTCACGGGGACTTGAATCACAGCCGGAACTCGGTGAGGTCATCGACTTCGGGGCCGGACAACGCGGGATCGACCGGCGACGAGAACGGCTTCGCCGACTGGTCGGCCACCAGCGTCTCCCACGATGTCTCGGGATTCTGTTCCAGCACGTTGAGCAATCCGACGAAGTCCTTCACCGTGTCGCGCGGGGTCTGATACGCGGCGGCTCCCATGCGGCGTTGGCAATCTTCGATGTAGCGAAAGATCGCGTCGTCGGGGATCAGCCAGCGCTCGGGCTTGCCGAGTGCGAAGACATTGCGAATCCCCTTCATCAGGACGACGCAATCTTCCGGTGTCAGGCTCTCCAACCGAATCACCGGCGACGACAAATCGCGTCGTCCCTCAACAGCAAACCGATTCGGAGCCAGTCGCGTCTTGAGGGCTTCGTAACTAAACAGACCTCGACGCTGATCCTCGACACATTCGGGCGTCCCGGCAAACAGAACGGCTAGTCCTTCGGCGTGGCCTTGCAGGCAGTCGTTGATGATTCGCAGGATCGCCTCGAAGTTCTTGTTTCGCGTCGTCGAGTTCGACAGGCGATGCGAGAGCACGACCAGTTCGTCGATGTTGACCAGCAATCCGGCGAACCCCGCCAGCCGGACGAAGGCCGCCATCAACTTGAGGTAATCGTAGAACGACTCGTCGTCGATGATTGTCCGCACGCCCAAGTCTTGCCGGGCTTCTGTTTTCGTCGTGTACTCCGCTCGCAGCCAGCGCAGGGCGGATTGCTGCAAGACCTCGTTGCGTGCGGCATGGCCTTCGTAGTAGCGACTCAGGACGCTGGCGAAGTCAAAGCCGCTGACGAGTTCTTGCAACGGTTGCAGCCGCTTCGTCATCTCGCGCGTGACATCGACATCGCCTCCACCGGCTGATCGGATGGAGTGATCGACATCGCCCACCCAACGCTCGACGAGATTCGACAAGGCCCCGCCGTCCGGCTTGGCCTTCGTGGCGAGGTTCTTCATCAACTCACCGAACAGCGATCGAGCTTGGCCTTGCGTGCCGTACAGCCTGCGTTCGGTGGTGATGTCGGCCTGCAAGACAACGAACTTCTTTTGCAGGGCCACGGCACGAATCAGATGCAGGAAAAAAGTCTTGCCGCTGCCGTACCGACCGACGATGAACCGGATCGCCGCGCCACCCTGCGATGTCATTTCGAGATCGCGGACGACGGCCTGCACTTCCTCGTTCCGCCCGACCTGAATGTGATGCAATCCCACGCCGGGAACGACTCCCGCCCCCAGCGACTGCAACACGGCAGCTCGTTCCCGCTGAGTAATCTTGCTCGCTTGGTCGGTCATGTCGGCCCCGTGTTGTCGATCAGCAGTTCGCCCTGGACGAGGAAGCTATCGCCCTCTTCGATCAGTAACAAATCACCGAACTGTTCGTCCGCCCATTCGTTGACGGTGTCAATCGCCCCGTCGAGCATCAACCCCAACTCACGAGCCATTCGGTCCACTTCGTCTCGCGTCCATGTCGGTTGCCGCGCAATCCGATCAACAAACGGCGCGAAGCGTGGATCTAAACCAGCCAAGCTGACGGACGCTTCGCCATCGGATGACGTATCGACAGCGGAACCAGTGGAGTTTTCTGCCGCCGTCTCGGCAACCACACTCGGTATCAACGTCGTCGCTGTCGGTGAGTTCTGGACGATGGGTGAATCTTGGCCACGGTCATCGTGCAGCGCATCACGCAAGAATTCGGCCACCTTGGCTGTTTCGACTTCGATCTGATTGATTCGATTCAGGTCGAGCTTCAGGCTGGGTATCGGATGCGGTTCACTGACAGAAGTTCGTCGTGTGCGCTGGGCGCAAGGCGGCGCGACCTTCTTGGGTGGGCGACGATCAGTGAGAAGCTTCGCCGCGCGGTCAAGAACGATGGGTGAGGACCAACGTGGCTGCCGGTAATCTTCCTCACGAAGCAATTTCCACAAACACTCGCAACACGTCTCCAAGCTCCATCCCAGTTCAGGGATCTCACTCGAAACTTGTGCGGCACACTCAGCGAAGCCAGCTACGGTCGAAAAGTCGAATAGGGTCTGGTCTAGTCTCGCAACTTTCCGAACGGTTAAGCCCGTGCGTTTTCGGGCGAACCGTTTTGCCTTCCATTCGCCGCAGAGGATTGCGAAAGCTTCGAGACAAATTTCCCAGAAGTCCCAAAAGTAGGCATCTTCAGCTTTCGCACGGTGGAAACACTCAGCCCAATGAGGAGTCATAATTCCACATTTCATGCGAGCAATATCGAGAATGTTCGATTCGTGTGGATACGACGGACGCAACAAATCAGAAACCAGCACCGTTTCAGTGGCACCATTCAGCTCCACACGCCAACTGATGACGACGGTTTGCTCCCGAACCCTTTGTTCGATAATCGTCGCGTCGTCCGATGAGTAAATTGTCCGCTCAGTGACGACCTCACTGCTTCCTAACCTGAGCCGCACGGCTCGACCCATCAGAGAATCGGACCCTACTACCTTCAACCCAAGAAGTGCCCGTGTCGGTCGATCTGTTGACGATTTGTTTGCCCCAGTCATCCTGCCAGAGCCAATCAGACCATCGGCAGAACCCCGATGCGGTTTGGATGACTCACCCAACTTTTGCGGCTCCTTTGGCGGGAACAAGGCAGGGGACGACTGCGAAGGCATAGCTGGCCGAATCGTCACTAATTCTTCCTGCTCGTTCGCGGTAAGACTGGCCACCGAATCGTCGGCCACACGATCGGCTGGCAGATTGGCCAATCCATTGTCTGACCGTGCCTGCGGCTCGCCATCGGCTTTTATCGGCTTCGGTTTCAATGGATCGTAGACCCCAACAGCTCGCGATACCCGACGAATGCAAGCTGTCGTGAGGCCCAACTCAGTAGGGCGGTCCGGAAATGTCAGCTCTTCGCGAGAGATTCGCAGGCGCATAGCAACGGCGGAACGACGAGTGTCTGTAAACAAAACCGTCCAGGCGATCTGTCGTTTGCCTTTCCAGTGAGTACGAACGATGCGAGCAGATTGAATCGGTTCGGACATTGGATGTTCCACAATTGGCGCTTGCTTGCTTTGTCGGTCATGTTCGCTGAGTGTGAACTGGGATTTGAGATGCGAGAACAGTCGATCCATCTCGGCGGCATCGACTTCACCGTCGGCGAGGGCCACCGTGATCCCCAGTTGCAAGAGCGTCGAGGCTGCTCGGTAGGAGCACAACTCACCCGCCATGACTTCATCGCCGGGAAAGATGCTGACAACATCTTCCCACCAGTAGTGCTGGTCTGTGATGCGAAAATCCGGCTCCAATGCGTAGCCCATGCGATCCGCAGCCGACACAAGTGCCAGACATTCATTTCTGCTCAACAATCCGCATTTTGAAATTCCTTCACAATCGGCAAGCTCTCCGATTGCCACCAAGGCCCACGCATCCGGCGTCGTGTGCTTTTGAACGATGGCGTCCCAAACAGATTGCCGTTGGACGATGGGTGAAGGTGCTTCGACTGCGCGACTGCCGGGAAGTGTTGCTCGTGCCTGTCGGAGTGTTGGCGATGTCTGGCTCGCCCTGTTTGGGGGAGAGTTGTCAACTACGGATCGTTGGCTCTGTGGAACAATTCTCGACGCTGTCGGGAAGACAAACTCCTCAATCTTTCCTCGCGTGCCAGCCGTGGATTCCTTCCACATCGTTGAGCGAAGGTCTTCAACGTCGCTAGCTTTGAAACGCCAGGTCCCTCGATCGGAGAAACCCCGAATGGATCCGGTTTCTCGCAACCGGATGAGTCCATCACATGTGATTCCAAGCAGGGCCGAGGCTTCGTCGAGAGTCAGATATTTCTTTCGTGAACCTGCCGCACCGGAACTGCTGGAATGAGTGACGACGGATTGCGTGCGAGGTGGAGTCGGTTTTGGCTCAATCACGGGGCTGCTCGGCTGTGAACGTGGTGCAGGTTCCCGTTGTGCTTGGGATGAGGCTAATTTGGAAAACACGCTGTTCGATAGCAGCATTCCCGCGTAGTAGGCCGCGCCATGCGAGATCGACTGGTCCGATGACAGTGACGTGTTCGTCGTGCGACCGCTCAGTCTCTTCAGCCGGTCGCGAACCATCGGCAGTCGGGACACTCCACCCGTTGTCAGCAAAACATCAATCTTGGCCCAACCCGAATTGCTCTGCTCAAGTATGCCCAACGTGACCGATTCAATGCGATCGACCAAATCCTTTGTGAGTCTCTCAAACTGTTCGAGTTCCACTTGGTAGGTTTTAAGATATCCGCCTGCCGCACAAGTGAGGGCCGCTTTGGGACGAACCGACAGGCTGCGCTTGGTCTGCTCGGCTTCGAGTGCCAGCGTCTGAGCGGCTTGGCGGTCCTTCGTGGGGTCGAATCCAAACTCTTTCTGGAATTGTTTGGCAATTGACACTTCCAAGGCCTTGTTCCAATCCAACTCGCCCAGATGCGGATCGCGAACGCTGGCAATGACTCGGACTTCGTTCTTCTGATAGCGAACAATCGACACGTCAAACGTGTCGTCCGCCATGTTGACCACCATGATGGTTTGGGCTGTCGCTAATTCTGTGAGCCAGATTCCCTCTGTTCCAAGAACGAAGCTGAGAGCGGCGGCAACGGGTTCGTCAACCAGTTCGACCCGCTTCAGTCCCGCCCGATGGCCCGCTTCGACCGTTGCCTGACGCTGAACGTCACTGAAGCCTGCCGGAACAGAGATGACGGCCTGTTCGATCGTGCCGATTTTCTGTTGAGCATCGTCGAGCATCGACTTCAAAATGAGCGAACTGACATCGACGGGCGAATAGCTGTTGCCATTGATATTCCAACGATGCGACGGATTCCCCATGTACCGCTGCGCATGGACAACAACCTTGTCGGGGTGGGACGCTGACATCCGCGACGCTCTGGTTCCAACGACGGCCAGGTTGCCATCGAAGAAAACGACCGAGGGAGTCGATTGCTTGCCATCACCGTTTGGAATCGTCACGGACTCGCCATGCTCGTCCAGATACGAAATGGACGAGTGCCCGTTTCCGAGTTCGATCCCGACAGCATGTGTTGGGGCTGTGATACTTGGTTTACCGTTCGCGACGTTTGGATGTGCAGTGCTCTGCTCTGCAAGCTTTCGGGATGCCGAGTCGCCCGTTCGGCCATCCTGCCATGGAAGAAAGAAAACATCCTCTTCCGTGGCAACGAACTGGTTGGAACGACGATGAGGTGAAATGGCCATGTCTGACGTGACTCATCGTCGAACGAGTGTGAACCATCCTTGCTGAACATCACCGGCAATTCGCCGGAATCGGAAGATGGCGATGGTAACGCTGGGCCTGAACCAAGCACAACGTGGAGCAACGGCCAAGCTCCTCCACGGCCACGAATCGACATCCGAAGGAATCTCTCTCCGCGCGGCGAATGCAGGCGGATCCGCGACAACAGACCGCAGTTCGGGGATCAACCAACAACCCGAATCCCCGACACCCAGATGGGGAAAGAAGAAGGTAATTGGAACGACTACCTTCCCCTTCGTCCCTCAAAACCGCCTAGACATTCCACGGAAACAGTCCCCAAAGAGGAAGGAAGGTAACAACTTTTTTTCCCTTCCCGAACGCAAATGGCGCGGTTCACAAACCGCGTTGGGTGGGGGTGGGGTGCTCGGAAGAACCTAATAACCGGGGGGCCTACCGACGGCAGGTTCGTCCGGTCAGACTGGCCACGTTTCGCACGACCCCGTGTCACATCTGCCGCATTCTGTCGAGACAAGGCAAACATCTCGCAAACGGTGGCGTCGAATGCCTCAAACGCGATTCTGCCGTGTGGTTCGGATGTCCTCGCCACAGTCCCCTGCCAACAACGGGGCCTGTTGTGGGGGCTTCTTTCGTTTCTTTCGTAGCCGCTCCCCCTTTCCAATCCCGCACGGCATGGCAAGCGACGGCAAGGCTACTTCGCGAACTCGATTCGACCAACCGCCAGATGCTCGGCATGGGCCAGCAACGCCGCTCGGTCAGCCTGCGAACGTGGCCACGGGGACGCCGAAGTAGTCGGCCAACCGACGCAGGTGGTCGCGGGTGAAACGCCGCTTGCCGGTGATGACGGATGAGATGGTCGAGTTCGCAATGCCCGTGTCGATGGCGACCTGCTGTTGCGTGACGCCCTTTTCTTCTCTCAACACCGTGAACGTCTCGCCGTCCGTGGCCGCTTCCATCGGATGCAATTCCTCTTCCGCCGCCTCCACCAGATCGCCCAGCACGTCGAGATAGGCTCGCTCCCATGCGTCGAGTTTGGGCCGGTCGAGAAGTTCGTCAACCAGTGCGATGGCTACGTCGAGTTCCCGCCCTGTGACGAGCGGCCTGAGCGGAAATCGCTCAATCAGCGACCAGTAAGCCGCCGTGGGAGTCTTGCCGCTCGACGCTCGACGAGGCTTTGGCTGGGTTTTGGTTGTCATGGCGAATCTTTCTTCCAGTCCTGTCGGTCATACTCGACGTGAGTGAACACGTGGCGGATGAAAACCTTGCCGCGATTGAAATGAATTGAAGCGATCAGCCGAAATCTGTTACCGCCGATGTTGAAGACAATCAGTTGCCCGACTTGATCGGCTGAAGGGAATTCCGCTCGCAACTCGGCAAAGTTCGTCCACTTGGCCTGCCGCACGCGACGAAACCAGACTCGCAAGGCCGAAACGGAAGTCGGATGCCTCAACCAGAATCCGACCAGTTTCTTGCGGCTGATGACGTGCATGGCAATCCCCGTGTTGAGCGGACTGAGTTTCTCAGTTTGCGAAACTCCGGTCAATACTCAGCGACTGGCCGAATTCGCCAGCACGCACGGTCGCTCGGCGAGGGCTTGCCGGTCTCCACGAGGCTTCCCAGCGGTTCAATCTGTGCTGCGCTTCTTCAACAGCAGGGCCAGTAGGGGACTTCTTTCGTTTGTTTCGTAGCCGCTCACCCTTTCCAATCCCGCACGGCATAGTAAGGATTGGGGGGCGGGCGTTCGCATTTCAAGATTGGCCGTGAATGCGGACAGATGAGCCAATCCGTGTTGCCCGGCCGATTTTGATGTTTGACGCCCGACTCCGGAAGAACAGCCCGCGTGAAGTGAGGAACATCACTATGAGTACCGCCACGGTCTATCCACACATCGTCGTTGCCGACGACGGCACCGCACGGATTGGCGACACGCGCTACAAGGTCGAGCATCTCGCCGCCGAGCATTACCACTACGGTTGGACGGCGGAAGAACTGCTGCGACAGCATCCCGACCTGCGCCCGGAAGAGGTCTATGCGGCTCTGACCTACTTCTACGATCACCACGACGAACTGGTCGCCTTGATGGCGGCCACGGCCGATGACGTGGATGCCGCTCGCAACCGGCAAACATTGTCGCGAGCGGAATTGTTGCAACGCAAACAGGGCTGACGACCATGCCGCTCGCGTTTTACATGGACGTGCATGTGCCGTCGGCTGTGACGCTCGGCCTGCGCCGCCGTGGCCTCGACATCCTGACCAGTCAGGACGACGGAACCACGCGGTTCGACGATGACGCCTTGCTCGCGCGAGCGACGGAGTTGGGCAGAGCATTGCTCTCGCAAGACTCCGACGTGCTGCGGATCGCCCAAGAGCGACAAGTGGCCAGAGTCCCGTTCTCCGGCGTGATCTTCGCTCACCAACAGGGAGTCAGCATCGGCCAGCTTGTTGAAGATTTGCACTTGCTGGCGACGTACTGTGCGGCGGACGAACTCGCCAACAAAGTGACGTACCTCCCGTTGAAATGACGCCCCTCTCGAATACCGACGAGCGGACCAGCCTCGCAACCGGTGCCGCTCATCAGCGGAAAGCGGTTTCGCGGTGGGCTTCTTTCGTCTGTTTCGTTTCTTTCGTAGCCACTCACCCGCTCCACTCGCCGCACGGCATCGCAAGAGACGGCAATCCGCTATCGACCGGCCACCGCTCCTACGAACTGCGAACGGAATCCAATTGCCACGGCCCGGCCGGTGGCCAATGGGCCGGAAACTCCGACGTGCTGGCGAGGGCTTCAGTCGGTGGCATCAGAAAGGTTCGCAACAGTTCGACCACTTCGCCGAAGTCGGAGTTCTGCGGAGCCAGCTTGGATCGGTTGAGGAAGGCTCGCCACTGAGTCGCCTTGGTTCGATCCGT
>JAYTXB010000681.1:0-4547 GCA_043743205.1 Schlesneria sp. | reverse complement strand
CACAGACCTCCACCTTTCTCAACAGCGACGCATCAAATTAGGTCGGTTCGTCGCGATGAGCAAGGCGAGTTCCTGAAGTTACTGCTGGTCGCGTTCAGTTTCGCCGACTCGATTGACCGCCAGTCGTAGGCGCACACAGGACACGGCGCTCGTTCCTACTCGGCGTTCCTCCACACGCGCTCACCTTTGGTTGGCCGTGAAACGGCGAGTTATCGAAGGAACAGGGCCGGAACAACTTCCCGAACTCAAGTGGCTCGTTTAACCGCGTGGGCAACGCCCCGCGCGTCGAGGGAACAGCAGGTTCCCACCTCGCCCAACGAGCGGGGAGTTGCCCACGCGGTCAAACGAGCCTTCCAAATCGGGAAGTGATTGCGGCCCCATCCCTAACCACATCGTCCCGAGGGTGAGACGCTTGGCAACCTCACCTTTGCGCGATCTGGACCGGCTGCTATGTTCCCGCCCGTTAAAGAGGCGTCGTTGCAGCATCTCGCCGCGACTCGGCAGTCTCTCCGTTTGGCGTTGCTCTCGCCCAAGGAAGGTCTTCACGATGCTGTTCTCCGCAGTACCGTTTCCCGCAGTTCGATCGTTCGTGATCGCGACTCTCTTGTTAGTCGGTCTCCCCGGCTGCAACTACTTCCAAGGGAGCAAGGCGGATCCGGATGTAAATCTCGCAGACCTCGATGAGGAGGGGGCGGACGATGAACTGCTCGATGAAGAAGACGGCAAGAAGAAGTCTTCGTCGGGTAGTGCGGCCACCTCGGGCAAGATCGAATTGAAGCTCAAGGTCGGCGACCGCTTCCCTTTGACGAAACGAATCGAGCAACGACTGACTCAAGCGGTCGGTCGTGAAATCTCTGTGTATCGCTCACTGGCCGAGATGCTGTTGTCTCTGAATGTCGAAGAGGTGAACAACGGACGCAAGCGGTTGGGTGTCCGCTATCACCGAGTTCGTTATGCGCACGATATCGCAGGGAAGAAGGTCGAGTACTCATCAGATGCTTCTCCTCAGCCAGCGATCCCGCCAGAAGCGCTCGTTTACGCGGGACTGAATGACAACGGGTTCTCGTTTTGGATCGGCCCCGATAACAGGGTCGAGCAATTGATTGGCTTTGCCGAATTCCTCCAACGCTGCGTGAAGGATGTCCCGCCACATCTCCGACCGTTAGTGCTGCAACAACTCGAAGGCGTTCACAGCGAGACCGATCTCGCCAACTTTGTCGATGACGGCATCGGGCTACTCCCCTATAGCAATGACCCCGCACAAGCGGCGATCGCGGTCAGAGTCGGACAGTCATGGGATCTGAAGCCGCGCCGCACGGAAGGGCCGATCCCGATGCAAGTCAACACGCGCTGTCTGCTCGACAGTCTGACTGACACATCAGCCGAGATCAGTCTCGTGGGCAACATCCCCGGAGATAAAGCTCCGACCGTCGTTCGCGATGGAGACCGCGAGATGCGTGTCTTCCTGCGTGGCGGTCATTGTCACGGAACATGCAAAATCGACAGACATACCGGACTGCCAACGAACTCGCAGATGAATTGCTATCTCGAAATGTCGGTTCAATTGGCCGATGGCTCCGAGATCATGCAACGCAAGGAAACGCTGACTTCGGTCAATTCGTTCCTCGATCAGACGGCCAGTCGCCAGCCCGGCTCTTCGTCACAGGAATCGGGAATCCAACAAGCGGGTCACGCCCAAGCAACCGTCCCCGCGCGCCGGTCGCAATAGTCGTCGATGCCCCAGCGTTGTCAGGCGAGTCTTGTCGGGCGAACTCGCGTTATGTCCGGCGATTCACACCTAGAAACCGCATCCAGCGTCGATCCGACGCCGACCCACTCTCCACCGCGATGTTGTCCAGTTCATCGAGTGAGCTAATGTTGAGTCGCTTGAGATTCCGTTCGATCGTGGCTCGATCGGCTTGCAACTGAGACCGCTCGCGCGACAAACGGGCCCGGTCCAGCGACAGTTCCACTTCGGCGAGCCGGACTTGCTCTTCGAGACGCCCAGTCAGTTGCTCAGCCCGGCTCTTCACCTCATCAGGCATCCCCGCGATGTCGTCCCAATTGTCGGGGAGAGCCACGCTGCACCGTGACCTCAACATGCGTGTGAGTTGCACGATGCTTGCGTCGCGCTCGATACACGCTGCCTGCAATTCTCCACGCGTGGCGGCTTCGAGATTGATCTCACTCAAACTAGTAAATCGCTCGGACGGAAGCTCGTCTGCCACTTCAAACGTCGATGTTATCGCTCGCTCGCTCGCAGGGGCGGAGACCGACGTGGTCGTCTCTTGTTCCGCGACGGAAGTCTCCGCTTCACCCAACATCTGCCGTTTCATCCGCTCCCAATTGGAGCCGGTACCAACACTCGGTGACGCGACGTGCGTCTGATCCGACACGTCGATCGCCAGCCGCGCGAGCACTCCGTCCAAACCGTCCGACGCTCCCGTTCGCTCCTTCGAGTGACCAAGACTCAACGTACGCGGCTGAACAACTCCGCCACTCATCAGCACCCGCATCTCGGCCAATTCAGACTCGATCCGCCCCAAGACGCTCGCAGCTTGAAGTTCATCCCACTGCTGAACGAAACGCTGCAAATCGTCCAAAACCTGTTGCTGCTCTTCGGCGACATCGTGCGATGGCCCAGAACCGCCATGATGAGTACCGCCTCCGACAGCGTGCGAGCGTTCGCCACTCCGCTGCAAGCGATCGAGTTGCTCGACGACCTGTTCCAACTCCTCGACCAGTGCCGAGATCAACTCGTCCTTGCCTTCGAGTTGCTCACGCATTCCGGCGAGTTCATCGTCCTCAGACATGTCCAGCGATCTGGACTCGATGGACAACGCCGGCGCAGGGCAGGGCGGTGCAGATCGAACGCAAGAAACGGAGTCTTCCTGAAAGGAAACTTCGTCGCCATCAAACTGCACAACCTGCCAATCGTCTTTCTGTTCGGCGTTCCCGTCGCCCGCGTTACGAACACCCGTCACGCTCGACACGGAGTGAGCGGCCGGATTAAACCCCGCTAAAGTCTCGATGCTCTCGATCGACTCTGCGTCCAACACAGACGCGTCACGTGCCGGAGGATTCGCGCTGAGATCGGCTTGTTTTGCCGAATGAGAATGACTTACGTCCACGATCGAAATCCCTTGCGTCACAAGCACCACGACCGAAACCGTCGCGAGATCCACGATGTCGTCTCGACAACCGGTTAGCCATGACTCTCCGCGAACAGCCGTCGCAGAACATCACCGTGTCGTGTGGGAAGGCTAGCTCATGATCGGGCCTTCTGGCGCAGAGAGCATCGCAACAAATAGACAACCGGCAGCGATCAGGGCTGGCGGGAATAGATTTGCGGGTTGAGCACATTGTTCGGGCGGCGTCCTGCGAGGACCGCGACCACTTGCTCCATCGCTTGCACTCGCAGTTGCCGGATCGACTGCTCGGAAACAAACGCCGCGTGAGGCGTGACGATGACTCGCTCATCGCAGAACAACGGCCGCGACAGTTCGGGCGGCTCGGGATCGAAGACATCGAGCGCCGCCCCCGCGAGCCGGTTCTGCTGCAAGGTCTCCCACAAGGCCGCTTCGTCAATCAGCCCCCCGCGCGACGTGTTGATGAGATACGCGGTCGGCTGCATTTGAGCGAACGCGGTCGCATCGAACAGACGGCGCGTCGAGTCATTCAACGGAGCATGCACCGACACGTAGTCGCTCGCTTTCAACAGTTCGCCGAACGACACCATTCGCACACCGGTTCTGTAATCGTTGCCGCTCGCCGTGTGAGCGATCACGTTCAAACCGAGTGCCTGCGCTTTCGGAACCAACGCCCGCGCGATGTGTCCCAGCCCGAGCAGTCCCAACGTTTGACCGGCAATTCGCTGAATCGGCGGTGAGGCGGAGAGACGATACTCGCCCCGTTTCGTTCGCCCGTGAAAGAACCCGATCTTCCGGGCACACGCCAACAGCAGCCCGAGTGCATGATCCGATACTTCGCCCACGCAATAGTCTGGGCAGTTGGTCACGGGTATTCCGAGCGTCGTCGCGGCGGAGACGGCGATGTTGTCCACGCCGATCCCAAATCGAGCGACCGTCTGACACCGACCACTCGCACGCATCACAGCCTCGGTCACGCACGCCCAGTTCGTCGCAATGGCATCGACATCAGCTGCCGCAGCCACCAGAGTCGGTTCATCCGTTGAGGCCGCTTCGACCACCTCGGCCTCGATCCGCGAAAGCACTTCACGCTCGATCGCGGTATCCGGCCAAGCTCGATCCGTAATGAGGACTCGAAATCGCGCGGCCATCAGAATTCCTCACGACACGTCGGTCAGTCAGATTCAGCACGAGCCGCCCGACCCCAGTTCGGCGCGGGTCTCCCGCCCCCGCCGAAACCCCCGACCGAAGGTCTCCTCTTCAACCTCCCTTCGCTACTTGCCGCTGGCTTGTTCGGCGGCGAGTTCCGCCAACCGTTGAGCCGGAACGACAAGGCGATCCCAGTTATTGAGCATGTAACCGGGCGGACCACCTTTGTTGGCCACAGCCTGAGCGACC